>DATKBG010000261.1:0-4475 GCA_035514255.1 Acidimicrobiia bacterium | reverse complement strand
GGCGAGACGCGCCGCAGGGGGCTTGTCCTCCTGAGCCTGTCGAACGAGGCGCACGATGCCCTCGTAGGTGGAGTCGGCTGCAGAGGCGACGGCGGCGAGGTGGAAGGCATCGCCTGCGTTGGCCGCGCCGCTCGGGACGCGGTCACCCGACTGGCGCGTCACCGGAAGCGACTCGCCGGTCAGCGAAGACTCGTCGAGTACCGCGGTGCCATCGACCACGACCCCATCGACGGGGACGATCTCGCCGGCCTTGACCAGGATGCGATCCCCCTGGCCGAGCGTGTCCACCGCGACGGTGACGATGCTGTGACCCTCGACGCGGTGGGCTTCCCGAGGTGCCCGAGACAGCAGGGCCGTGAGGTCGCGCTCGGCGCGCGATTCGGCATACGACTCGAGTGTTTCGCCCGTGGCGAGCATGAGTCCGACGATTGCGGCAGCGAGATACTCGCCCAGGATCACGGCCCCGGCGATGGCGATGACGGCGATGACGTCGATGCCCCACTCGCCCCTGCGGAGGCTTCCCACGAACCCGATGACCAGCGGTATCGCGGCGACGATCCCGGTGGCGGCCCAGGCGACGTCGGCCGCGACGTCCTGGCCGGCGCCGCGGGCGAGCCAGCCGCCGACGAGTCCGACGACGGTGAGAGCGAGCAGCCCGAGGGACCTTGGCTCGATCGATCGCCGGCGAAGGTCGGGGAGGTCGCTCATGGTTCCAGGTGGCTACGGCGTTCGATCACCCGAAGAGCGTACCGCCGCCTGTCGGGCGTGCCCGTGCGGGTGGCCGGCACCGGCGTAGGATCCGCCGCATGGACCGCTGTGCTCATCTCGATCTCGCGGCCGACGTCGTTCCCGCTTCACAAGGATGTGCCGCGTGTGTGGCGATCGGAGATCGCTGGGTCCACCTGAGGGTGTGCATGACCTGTGGTCATGTGGGTTGCTGCGATGCGTCCAAGAACCGTCACGCGTCGGGCCATTTCGCAGATGTCGGCCATCCACTGATCCAGTCGTTCGAGCCCGGCGAGAACTGGTGGTACTGCTATCTCGACTCGGTCTCGTTCAGCGTTCCCGATGCGCCGTCACTCTCCTACTGAGACGCCGCTTCCCGTTTTCCTATGCTCCGGTGGGTGACGACGCGGACGACGGATGTGGTGGTGTGTGGCGCGGGAATCGCTGGCGTGGCTACTGCCTACTTGCTCGCCACCCGGGCCGGTCTCCGGGTCGCGTTGTGTGATCCTCGTCCGCCGCTGACGCTCACCTCCGACAAGTCGACCGAGTGCTACCGCAACTTCTGGCCGAACCCGGCAATGGTGGCGCTGATGAACCGGTCGATCGACCTGATGGAGGAGGTGTCGGCCGAGAGCGGTGAGAGCATTGGCCTGAATCGTCGGGGCTACCTCTATGTGACCGCCAGCCCCGATCGACTCAAAGAGCTCGGTGCGGCCGCTGAGGTGGCCTCCGGTCACGGGTCCGGTCCGATGCGTCGCCATGGCATCGGCTCGGCGACGCCGTACGAACCGGCGCCAGACCACGGTTGGGTGGGAGCGCCGGTCGGTCTCGACCTCATCGAAGATCCGGCGGTGCTCGGGGAGGTGTTGCCGGGGCTCTCCGACAGCCTGGTCGGCGGACTCCATGTGCGCCGGGCTGGATGGGTGTCCGCCCAGCAGATGGGGGCGCATATGGTCGAGCGGGCCGTCGCAGCAGGTGCCGAGCTGATACCACACCAAGTGACCGGGGTCGACAGGGTCGGCGGTCGCGTGAGCGCGGTGCGCCTGAGCGACGGTTCGACCATCGGCTGTGGGGCTTTCGTGAACGCGGCTGGTCCGCTGCTGAGCCATGTGGCTGGCCTGCTCGGGGTCACCGTGCCGGTACACAGCGAGGTCCATCTGAAGGTGGCGATCCGCGACACGGCGGGCGCCATGCCCCGCAACGCACCGCTGACGATCCTCTCCGACCCGCAGCAGCTCGATTGGTCGGACGAGGAGCGGCGTCACCTCGAGGAAGCGGGTAGGGAAGATCTCATCGACCCGATGCCCGCCGCCTGTCATGGCCGTCCGGAGGGCGGACCGGACTCCCCGTTCGTGCTGGCGCTCTGGGAGTACGCACGCCAGGTCCGTGAGCCCACCTGGCCGATTCCGCAGGATCCGCTCTATGCGGAGGTCGTCGTGCGGGGCATGGCGGCCTTGTTCCCTGCCTTCAATGCGTATCGGGATCGCATGCCTCACACCGTGGTCGACGGCGGCTACTACACGAAGACCGTGGAGAATCGGCCGCTCGCCGGTCCGATGGGACCCGAGGGCGCCTTTCTGGTCGGTGCGCTATCGGGCTTCGGAGTGATGGCAGCATGCGGCGTCGCCGACCTGGTGGCCGCACACCTCACCGGAGCTGCCCTTCCCCCGCACGCCGCCGCTTTCCAACTCGACCGATATGACAACGCGGCATACCGGGAAGAGATCGCCGCCCTCGTCGACACCGGCCAGATCTGACTCAGAGGGTGCACGAATTGGTCGCTGGCTTCATCAGGTTTCGGCTTGCCGCAAGCCGAAACCTGATCCCGGGGCGAGCCTATTCGCGCACCCTCTCAGAGGCGAGCGGCCGCCCTCCGGCGGCCGAACTCGGCGAGGAGGGCGATCGCCGTGGTGATGGCGAGGTTCCGGGTGACGACGCCGACCGTCCCCGCGACCAGAGCCAGGGCAAGCGCCGTTCCCCGCAGGTCGAGAACGAGGAGAGCGTGGCGTAGTCCGGCGTAGGCGAGGAAGGCGGCGAGGACGGAGACGGGTACCAACGCGAACAGCGCGAGGACCTGGCTCGATAAGAACAGCCCGAGGGTGATGAAAAGCCCTCCGAGCACCAGGTTCATCGCGGGGGTGGAGGCGCCGAGGCGCACGTGTGCGGTGAAGCCGCTCGAACCGTGGCACATGGGCATGCCGCCGAACATGGAGGACACGACATTGCCGGCGCCGCAGACGAGTGACACCCTCGCCGGGGTGACCCGGTCAGCCGCCTCGGGGAAGGTCTCCCTGGCGAGGTGGCTGACCCCGACGATCGCATTCGAGTAGGTGAGCGGCAGCTGGGGAATCACCAGCAGCACGAAAGCGGAGCCGAAGACTGCCAGCGGAGGCGGGGCAAAGGCGGGGAAGTGGATGGCGGGTGTGGCGAGCGTGATCTCGCCCGTGGCGATGCTCCAGGCGACGCCGCCCACCACGACTGCGGCGACGAGGAAGAACCACCGGCGCGCTGCGGCCACGGTGACGATGCCCAGTACTGCGATGCCGACGATCAGTGAGACCTGCGTGGGGATCCCGCGATCGAGGATCGCGGGTGGGGCGACAACCAGCCGCACCGCGGTGACCACGAGCAGGGCACCGACGGCGAACTGGAGCGAGCGGATGACGGGAACGGTGAAGAACCGCGCGATTCGGTCCGCCGCGCCGGTGGCGGCGAGCAGCGCGAGGATGATGCCGATCTGTAGGCCGGCCGCATGGATGAGATCAGGCGATAGCTGTTGAGCGACGGCGAGGGCGGTCAGGGCTTTGAGCGGCTGGACCGGGAATGGGATGCGGAACACGGCACCGGCGGCCACGACCAGGATGCCGGCAGCGAGAAGGACTGACCCTGGATGCAGGCCATTGACGAGCACCAGGGCCGCCACGAGCGGCACGAAGACACCCAGGTCAGCAACGGCACCGGTGAGGTCGCCGGTCGTCGGTCGCAGCGCGGATCGCATCGAAGGATGATGCCAGGTCGTCCGGGTGGCCGAAACGGTCCAGGACGCGCCGTTTCGTGTCGATAGATCTCATAAGACTTTGAAAGGTTCTCGCCCGGTGACCTCCTCACTCGGTTCGGTCGCCGCGACCGGAGCCGACCCTCGCAGCTATCACAAGACCCGTTTTGGTGTAGGTGTCTGCGTGGTCGCGCTGCTCGGTGGATCCGCGTTCGCTTCGGGCGATCCTTCGTTGTTCGTTCTCGCCTTGGTCGCCGCCGGATCGATGACACACGCCTGGCGCGGCGCCTTCGGGCGGGGAGCGTCGATCAACCTCGCGTTCGCCTATGACGTGCCCGCGGTACTGATTGGCATCGCGGTGATCCGGCCTCCGCTCGGAACGACTGTCGGACTGATCGCTTATGGCACCCTGGCCGCGCTCGTGTTTACGCCGCGGAGGACCGCGCTCGCCATCGCCGTGGTCTATATCGCTGGCTCCACCATCGTCCTCGGTTTGGCGACCATGGTGGCGCCGCGCACCTGGAGTCCAGGGAGCCACACATTGTTGCTGGGGATCGCCGCCGTTGTGTCGACAGCCGCGGTGGTGTGGGTCATTCGTCTCGCCGCCGACGGACTCGAGGAGCGAGCACGACTGGTCGGAGCGCTCGCGGCCAGCGAAGAGGGTTATCGCCAGGCGGCCAGTGACCTCGCGCTCGTGCTGGACACCACGGCCGAGGGTATCTACGGCGTTGGCCTGGACGGCGTCTGTACCTTT
>DATKBG010000260.1:0-3743 GCA_035514255.1 Acidimicrobiia bacterium | reverse complement strand
GTGAACGACTCGACGTATTCCTCGAGCGGCACCCCGTACTGGAGTCCCTTGGAGACGGCGATGGCGAAGCATCCGAGGATGCCGCGCAGCGTGGCGCCCTCCTTGGCCAGGTCGATGAACAGCTCGCCGAGCGTGCCGTCGTCGTACTCGCCGGTGCGGAGGAACACCTTGTGGCCTCCCACCCTCGCCTCTTGGGTCCAGCCGGTGCGCCGGGACGGCAGCAGGAACCGGGGCCGGTTGACCCCGTGGTACGCCTGTGAGGGGCTGACCCCCGGGGTGAACACACCGGTCACCACCCGGGCCACACTGTCGATGGCCTCGGTGAGTTCCGCGTCCTCGTCGTCGTTGGTATCGCCCTCACCGGTACTCGACGACAGCGGCTGGCTCGCCTTCGATCCGTCCCGGTACAGGGCCATCGCCTTGAGGCCGAGCTCGGCCGACAGGGCGTACGAGTCTTCGATGTCGGCGATGGTGACCTCGTTGGGCATGTTGATCGTCTTCGAGATCGCCCCCGAGATGAACGGCTGAGCCGCCGCCATCATCCGAATGTGACCGGTGTGGTGGATGAACCGCACCCCGAGTTTGCCGTTGCGGTTGGCGCAGTCGAACACCGGCAGGTGCTCGTCGGCCAGGTGCGGGGCACCCTCGATGGTCTGCGTGCCGCAGATCACCCGGTTCGCCTCCTCCACCTGTGCCCGGCTGAAGCCGAGCGACCCGAGCAGGTCGAAGTCGAACGAGGTGTACTGCTCCTCGGTGAATCCGAGGCGCTGGAGCGACTCCTCACCGACCACGAAGACGTTGAATGCGTGGCGTAGCTCGAATACGCCGGGCAGCGTGCGCTCGATCGCATCGATCTCGTCCTCGTTGAATCCCTTTTCGGTGAGCGACTCACGATTCACGTGCGGCGTTCCATCGAGCGACATCGTCCCGATCACGTGCCGGACGATCTCGAGCCGCTGGGCATCGTCGTAGCCGAGGTTGCGCAGCGCCGGGTCGATCGACTGGTTGGCGATCTTGAAGTAGCCCCCGCCAGCGAGCTTCTTGAACTTGACCAGGGCGAAGTCGGGCTCGACGCCGGTGGTGTCGCAGTCCATGAGCAGGCCGATGGTCCCTGTCGGGGCCAGCACGGTCGCCTGGGCATTGCGGTACCCGTGGGCCTCACCCATGGCGACCGCGTTGTCCCACGACTCGCGGGCCGCGGTCAGCAGCTCGGGCGGGCACAGGTCGGGATCGATGCCCATGACGAAGTGGGTGATGCCGTCGTACGCCTCGGTGGGCGCGTTGTATGCCGCCAGCCGGTGGTTGCGCATAACCCGCAGCATCGACTCCCGGTTCTGCGAGAAGCGCGGGAACGGCCCGAGCGCCTCAGCCATCTCCGCCGACGTCGCAAAGGCGTCGCCGGTGAGGACCGCGGTGAGCGCTCCGGCGACCGCCCGCCCCTCGTCGGAGTCGTAGGGCAGGCCCTTGCGCATGAGCAGCGAGCCGAGGTTGGCGTAGCCGAGACCGAGCGTCCGGTAGTCGTACGACCCCTGAGCGATCTCCTTCGACGGGAAGTGCGCCATGAGCACCGAGATCTCCAGCACCATCGTCCACAGTCGGATGGCGTGCTTGTAGCCGACCAGGTCGAACTCGCCGGTGTCGTCGTCGTAGAACGTGACCAGGTTGAGGCTTGCCAGGTTGCATGCCGTGTTGTCGATGAACATGTACTCCGAGCACGGGTTCGACGCCCGGATGGGGCCGTCCGCCGGGCAGGTGTGCCACTGGTTGATGGTCGTGTCGAACTGGAGGCCAGGGTCGGCACAGGCCCAGGCAGCCTCGGCGATCCGCCGCCACAGGTCGCGAGCCTTGACCGTCTTCATCACCAGGCCGGGCGTGGTGCGAGCAGTCAGCTCCCAGTCGCCGTCGTCGGCGACGGCCCGAATGAAGTCCTCAGTCACCCGCACCGTGTTGTTCGAGTTCTGGCCGGACACCGTCTGGTACGCCTCGCCGTTGAAGTCCGACGGGTAGCCGGCGGCGATGAGGGCACGGACCTTGTCCTCCTCGACCTTCTTCCAGTCGATGAAGGTCTCGATATCAGGGTGGTCGACGTCGAGGATGACCATCTTGGCGGCGCGGCGGGTGGTGCCCCCCGACTTGATGGCGCCGGCGGCGCGGTCGCCGATCTTGAGGAACGACATGACGCCGGACGACTTGCCGCCGCCAGAGAGCGGTTCATTCTCGGCGCGCAGCGTCGAGAAGTTGGTGCCGGTACCGGAGCCGAACTTGAACAGGCGGGCCTCACGGGTCCACAGATCCATGATGCCGCCGTCACTGACCAGGTCGTCGCTGACCGACTGGATGAAGCAAGCGTGGGGGGCGGGGCGGGTGTACGAGTCGGTCGACTCGGTGAGCTGTTCGGTCTGATCGTCGATGAACCAGAAGCCCTGAGCCGGTCCGGTGAGCCCGTACATGTGATTGAGTCCGGTGTTGAACCACTGCGGGCTGTTGGGAGCGGCGATCTGATTGGCGAGCATGTAAACGAGCTCGTCCTGGAACGCCTGGCCGTCGGCGTCCGAGGCGAAGTAGCCACCCCGCTCGCCCCAGAGGCGCCAGGTGGCGGCGAGGCGGGTGAAGACCTGCTTGGAGCTCTGCTCGGCGCCGAGGACGGGCTGCCCGTCGTCGTCGAACAGGACTTCGCCATGTTCGCCGTGCTGGGGGACTCCGGCCTTGCGGAAGTACTTCGACACCATGATGTCGGCGGCGACCTGCGACCAGGCGGCGGGAACCTCGGCATCCTTCATCTCGAAGACCACCGACCCATCCGGGTTGGTGATGCGCGAGTCACGCCGCACCCAGTCGACGGATTCGAGCGGATCCTCCCCGTTACGAGTGAAGTACCGATCGATCCGCAGTCCGTCGCCCATGATGCTCCCTTTCCGCATCGGGGGTCCGCCCGGGGGGAGGACCCGACTTATCCACATCCACTACATGTAGTGGCGGAAGATGCGCCGACCACTACCGGTAGAGGGGGACACACGAGTGTAATTACAACCGTGTGGTTCCGTCAAGGAGTTCGCGAAAGAACTCGCTAAGTCAGGGGAAGCACCGGCGGGGAAGAGCAGCCAGCATGCAGCATGCAGCAAGCAGCGTGCGTCGGTCAAGTCGGAGCGGTGGAAGTGTTTCGCGAGGCGCCATGCCGACAGCTCACAGTCCACAGCTCACAGCCAGAGACGTACTTGGTACTTGGTTGGTACCGCCTGAAGAGCGCACTGCTCACAGCCAAGGGAGCTGTTGACTGCTTGCTGTCTGCCATCCTGTGGGGATGGATCGCCTGGCTGGTTGCATCCTCTCCATCGCGTTGGTGGTCGGCGCTTGTGATGGAGAGACTGCCGGGACCACCAGCACGACTCTCATCCCTACAACGACGATCGTCACCACGCCGACCGCGGCGCCGACGACGAGCACGACGACGACGCTGCCGCCTGAGCCCTTCGATCCGGTCGAGGCGACGCTCCCACAGGTGCAGGCCGCGATGGACGAAGGGCGGCTCAGTGCCCTGGAACTCGTCGACTACTACGTCGACCGGATCGAAGCCCACGACGGCGAATTGGGTGCGGTTCTCGCGGTCAATCCGCATGCGCGCGAGGAGGCAGCGGCACTCGACGCCGAGCGCACCGCTATCGGAGCGCGCGGTCCGTTGCATGGGATACCGGTGGTGCTCAAGGACAACCTCAACACCTTCGACATGCCGACGACGGCGGGGT
>DATKBG010000259.1:0-5006 GCA_035514255.1 Acidimicrobiia bacterium | reverse complement strand
TGGTGGCATGCAGGGCGAAGATGTCGAGGATCAGGGCCACCCGGTCGACGACGTCGACACCGAGGACTTTCTGCAGGTTGCGTTGCTGGACGGGGGTCAACTCGCCGTCGATGACCACCAGGTCCAGGTCGAGCGCTGCGCACACTCCGGCGAGTTCTTGGGCCTTGCCCCGGCCGATGTAGGTGGCGGGGTCGGGCTTGGCCCGCCGCTGTATGGCCGTGTCGACCACGTCGGACCCGGCGGTGTCGACCAGCCGCTCGATTTCATCGAGTGAGGCCTCGACCTCGATCGGGCTGCGGGCGTCGTCGGCCAGCGCCACCGCCAGGGCGCGCTGACGCACGACCCCGAGGTCGGTGACGGAAGCAGTGAGCCGTTGCCGGTCACGCCCGGCATGGCGGTCGGACATGAGGGGAAGGTTAGAGGGAGTGGGTAGGTGAACCGGCGGGAGCGAGTGGTACTTGGTACTTGGTACTTAGTACCGCGCTACTCGCTACTCGCTACTTCCTACGCGCCCACCGCCTCACCGGTTTGCACATCCCACAGGGTCTTGTAGATGCCGGGGACGGTGATGAGTTCGTCGTGGGTGCCTACCTGGACCACCCGGCCTTCGTCGAGGACGTAGACTCGGTCGGCGTGGCGGATGGTGCTCAGGCGGTGGGCGATGACCACTGTGGTGCGGTCCTCGGCGAGGCGGTTGAGCGACCGCTGGATGGCGGCCTCGGTCTCGTTGTCTACCGACGAGGTGGCCTCATCGAGCACCAGCACCGGCGGGTCGACGAGCACGGCTCGGGCGATCGACACCCGCTGTCGCTGGCCGCCCGACAGCTTCTGACCGCGCTCACCGACGATGGTGTCGTAGCCGTTGGGGAGTCGGGTGATGAAGTCGTGGGCCTCGGCGACCTCGGCGGCGTGTCGGATCTGGTCGAGTGTGGCGCCCGGGTTCCCGTAGGCGATGTTCTCGGCGACGGTGCCGTGGAACAGGAACACGTCCTGGCTGACCAGGCCCATGGCACGCCGCAAATCGCGCATCCGAAGGGTGTGCAGGTCGTGGCCGTCGACGGTGATCGATCCCTGCGACGGGTCGTAGAACCGCATCAACAGCTTGACCACCGTCGTCTTACCGGCACCGGTGGCTCCGACGAAGGCGGTGGTCTGCCCGGGTGCGATGTCCAGATCGAGGTCCACCAGCGCAGGGGTCGTGCCGACCTCGTAGGTAAAGGTGACGTGGTCGAAGCGGATCGCGCCTGCGATCGACTCGCGCGGCAGAGGTGTGGTCCCATCGGGGATCGAGGTGGTGGTGTCCAACACGTCGAGGATGCGGTTGGTGGACGCCATCGCCCGCTGGTACAGGTCGAAGGTCTCACCGAGGCGGGTCAACGGCCAGAGCAGCCGCTGGGTGAGGAACACCATGACGCTGTAGGCGCCGACCTCGAGGCCGCCTTCGAGCGCCCGGAAGCCACCCCAGATGAGCGTGGCGGTGAAGCCGGTGAGCACCACCACCCGGATCAGCGGCGAGAAGGCGCTGGACAGGCGGATGGCACTCCGGTTGGCCATCCGGTACTCCTGGCTGGCGGCGGTGATGCGCTCCACCGAGTCGTCCTCTGCGGTGAACGCCTTGATGGTGGCGATCCCCCCCAGGTGATTGGACAGCTCGGCGTTGACCGCGGCGGCGCGGTCGCGCACCGCGGCGTAGCGGGGCTCCAGGCGCCGCTGGAACTTGAACGACCCCCACAGGATCGCCGGGATGGGAAGAAAGGCGAGCCAGGCGATCCCGGGCGCCAGGTAGAAGAAGATGGCCCCGATGAGTACCACGGTGGTCAGCACCTGGAGCAGCTCGTTGGCGCCGCGGTCCAAGAAGCGTTCCAACTGGTTGACGTCGTCGTTGAGCACCGCCATCAGGTCGCCGGTGGCACGGTCCTCGAAGTAGCGGAGCTCTAGGTGGAGGATGTGGCCGTAGGCGTCGACCCGCATCCCGTGCTGCACGGTCTGGGCGAGGTTGCGCCAGGTGACTCCCTGCATGTACTCGAACAGGGACTCCAGCGCCCAGATGACGAAGGTGATGATCGCCAGGGCCACGATCTGCGACCGCGGGGTGACCAAGCCGTAGGACCCGAGTACCGATCCCTCGCGCCGCACCACGATGTCGACGGCGGCGCCGATCAGCATCGGCGGGGCGATGTCGAACGCCTTGTTGAGGATCGACCAGGTCGAAGCACGGATCACTTGACCGCGGTGCTCGGTGGCGTACCGCCACAGGCGGCCGAGGGGACGGGGGCGTACGGGTTGGGTCACGGAGGGGGAGGGTAGGGGCTATACGACCCGGTTCACCCATGCGCCGTCGCCGCGCAGGGCTGCCACGTTGGCGGCGAAGATGGCGGCGAGGCGCTCGCCATACCCCGGTGACAGGCCAGCGATATGGGGCGAAACGATCACGCCGGGCATGTCCCAGTACGGCGAGTCGGGAGGAAGCGGCTCGTCCTCGAACACGTCGAGCGCCGCACCGGTGAGGGTTCCGGCCTCGAGAGCGTCGAGGAGAGCCGTCTGGTCGATGACGCTGGCCCGGCCGACGTTGACCAGCCAGCCGCCGGCCAACGCCTTCAGCTCGGGCGCTCCCACCAGTCCGGCGGTGTCGGGCCCACCGGGCAGCACGATGACGACGGCATCGGACTCCTCGAAGACGCGCAAGGTCTGTTCCGGCTCGTACACGGCTTCGGCGGCCCCCCGGTACCCCTCGGGTCGCCGCTTGGTGCCGATCACTCTCATACCGAGTGCCGCGGCGCGTCGAGCCAGCCCCTCGCCGATCGTGCCCAGGCCGAGAATGCCGAGCGTCATGCCGTGGATGTCAGCGACGGTGGGCAGGGCCCAGCGGTGATCCCGTTGCTGGTCGACCGCGGCCCGGACGCCGCGGGTCATTGCCAGCAGCAGGGCCAGGGCGTGCTCGGACACCTGGATCTCGTGGACGCCGCGCGCCGATGTGAGCGCCACGCCACGCTCGCGGAATGTGTCTATCGGGAACTGCTCGGTGCCGGTCGAGGTGGCCTGTACCCAGCGCAGGGCAGGCGTCAGCCAGTCATCGGACCAGCGGAACGTGACCAGCACTGGCGCGGTCTCGAGGAGCTGTCGGGCGTGGTCGGCGTCGTCGGCGAAGAGGGCCTCGACCCCGGGTGTTGCCGCCAGCGCTTCAGCCACGCCGCGATACCCGGTCGGGCCCATGACGACCGGAAGCGGATCGGGTGCGGCCGTTGCCATCGGGCGAGGGTAGGCAGGAGGGAGTGGACAGTGGCTAGCCAGAGAGGAGAGTGGCCAGTGGCCAGTGGCCAGCACGAACGGGTGAGGGGCGCGGCTCTGGCTAGTAGCCGATCACCGATGGCTGACCGAGCAGCGCGGCTATCTCCTCGGAGCTGATGACGCCTTCGAAGCGGCCGATGACGATGCCGGCGGCGTCGACGACGAACACCCACGGCTCGGTCGGCAAACCCCACTCCTGGACCGCCGGGACCACCGCCAGGTTGTCGGGGTCGTCGAGGTTGGTGAACACCTCGACGTGGACGAAGTTCACCTCCGGGTAGGAGGGCGCCATCGCCTTGAGGTCGTCGAGGGTCGGGCCGCACACGCCGGTGGTGCAGAACCGCGGCGTGGAGAACACGATCACACTGGGCCGCCCACTGGTCACCGCCTCGGCGACGCTCAACTCGTAGAAGCGCGGGTCGGGGTCGTCGTCGGTACTGATGGCGGCGAGGTCCGAGTCGGCACCGGTGGGGGTGTCCGACTGCGGAGCGGGACGACCGAGGCCGACGGTGATCGGCTCGGGAAGGACCGTGACCGGGAATGCGGGCAGGGTCCCCCCGCCCTCAGAGATCACCTCGATGAACCAGGTCCCGGCCGTCGGGAAGTCGACGGTGGCCCGATACAGGCCGGAGTGATCGGGGATCATCCACATGAACACTGCTGGCAGCGGGTCGGAGGCCTCACCTCCCTCGGGGCGCACCCGGACGGTGATCGGGATGTCAGGAGACGCAAGCCGCGTCCCGTCTTGGGCGACCACGGCGACGAGAAGCCGCTCGGTGCCGACGGCAAGGTTGCTCGACGCTGAGAGAGCGAACGCGCCCGCCGGAAACGCGCTGGCGTCATCGCCATCTCCACCACACGCCGAGGCGACGAGGGTGAACGCGAGGACGATGGCTGCGATCCGGCGAGGCATGGGCGCGAGGGTAGGCGGGATCCAGAGGGGCGAGGAGCGAGGCAAACGCTACGGAGGTCTCACGACCCGTCGACCTGCGGTCGCTGCCACCTCCCCCTCCGGGGGAGGAGAGTCAAAGCGGGCAGTACCAAGTACCAAATACCAAGTACTCGGGTCTGGCCTCACGAGCCATGAACCACAAGCCATCCGCTGGGCTGGCTCGTTCTACGAAGCGCCGCGACCGTTCGGTTACCATCCGGCCCCGTGAATCGCCGCCGCCGACTGTTGGTGCTCCTCGTGCTGCTCGTCGGCGTGTTCTTGTTGGCGTCCTGTTCTGGTCCGGATCGGGCCGAACTCCATCAAGTCGTCGACATCTCGATGCCGCAGAATTCGCTCGAGCCGGCCGGTCCCGAGGCGCGCAGGATCGACGGCCTGTGGCAACTGGTGTTCTGGATCGCCGTCGGCGTATTTGTGCTCGTGCAAGGGGCACTGCTGTTCGCCATGTTCCGATTCCGGGAGCGAAAGGGCGAGCGACGGCCGATCAAGCAGCTGCACGGCAATACCAAGTTGGAGATCGGCTGGACGCTGGTGCCAGCGATGATCCTGGCCGTGATCGCGGTCCCGACGGTGTCGGCCATCTTCGAGATGCGGTCCCCGCCCGGTGAGGAGGAGAACGTCCTCCACATCGAGGTGACCGGCCATCAGTGGTGGTGGGAGTTCCATTACCCGGAGTACGGGTTCACCACGGCTGGCGAGATGCACATCCCGGCCGGTCGGCCGGTGTGGCTCAGCATGACCTCCGCAGACGTGATCCACTCCTTCTGGG
>DATKBG010000258.1:0-5898 GCA_035514255.1 Acidimicrobiia bacterium | reverse complement strand
AGCGAGCTGTCGCTCGTCGTGGGCATCCAGGCCATGGCCCAGGGCCGGATCGGCGAGCGGCTGTTCACCACCATCGTCCTGGCGACCGCCCTGACCATGATCCTGACGCCGCTGCTGGCCACCGACCGCCTGACCCGACGGCTGATGCGCCTCCACCCCCTGCGCCACCGCCCGCAACTCGACCGGCCGCCCCGGGGTCACGTGCTGCTGCTCGGCTGCGGCGAGTCCGGCATGGTGCTGCTCGAGACCCTCCTGGTGTTCGGGCACGAGGTGCTGGTGGTCGACGACGACTCGGTGGTCATCGGTCAGGTGCAGGAGGCCGGGGTGCCCGCGCTCCGGGGCGACGCCTCGGACCCGGAGCTGCTCGAGGCTGCCGGTGCCCGCCAGGCGTCGATGATCGTCTCGACCCTGCGCCGCGTCCGGGACAACGAGGTCTTCCTGCGTCACGCCCAAGGCGTGCCGGCGCTGGTCAGGGTGTTCGACGAGGCCGAGGCCGAGGCGGTGCGCGCTCTCGGCGGCCAGCCGATCGTGCTCGCCGAGGCCACCGCGGAGGACCTGATCGAGACGCTCGAGCGCAAGGGACTGTTGCGCCCGGCGGCCTGATCGCCCACGCGGGTCCCCGAAATCGACCGGGCCTTCGACCTCTTGGGCGGCCGAGAGGAAGACCCGGCGTGACGCGGACCGTCTCCACGGCGAGCTTTGAGGCCCTTGGGCGGAGGCTTCCTGAGGTGAGCCGGAAGCTCAGTCCTTGGGCTTGGGGGCGCTCGGCCGGAGATCCAGCTCGAGCACGGCTCCTTCCTCGCCGAGCACCCCTGCGGCGCGGCGGCTGACCTCGCCGCCCGCGTGGACTGCGGCGTTGATGCCGCCGAGCGGAACACCCTCGATCCGGAATCGGCCCTGCTCATCCGTGACCGCTTGGAACTCGAGCTCCGGCGCGGCCGAAGAGGTCACGATCACCTCGAAACCAAGCACCGGTTCGCTGCCGTCCGGCAGCACACGGCCTTCGATCGTGCCCGTCGCAGTCTCGGACCTCGGCGCGACCACGGCCGAGCGGCGCTCCGAGCGCCCGGTCAGCGCGACCGGCCCCGCCGCCAACTCTGGCCCGCCCCCGAACCGCGCCACGTCGAAGCCGCCCGCAGCGTTCGGCGTGAACACCAGCACCGAGCCGTCGAGATCGAACGGCCGGTCCCCCGGCGGATCCTCGCCGGTGCCGTCTGGTCCCACCGGCCCGTCGAACTCCTCGAACACTGCCACCTGGCCGGACGAGCCGAACGGAGCGTCTGCGGAGAAATCCACCTCCAGCGGCGGGGCACCGTTGGACGGGGAGACGCCGACGATCGCGTCGTCCGCCGTCAACCCCTGGTAGCCGAACTGGATGGCCCCGTCTCCGAACAGGATCCCCTGCATCGTGTTGGCGCCGACGCCCGGGTATTCGGGAACGCCGTTCCAGGTGACGATGAACCGGCCAGGGATCTGGTCGTTGACGTGGATGTTGCGGGTGGCCGCCGTGGACGCCTCGCGCAAGACCGCGGAGACCCGATCGCCGTAGGCCATGGGCGAGGCGGTGGCGAAGGTGTCGTTGGGCTCCAGCTCCGGACCGGCGTCGATGAGCGGTGCGCCGCCGCCCTCCAGGACGAGGGTGTAGAAGAAGCCGTCTCCGCCCTCGGCCGAGAAGTCCTCCACCTCCAGGAAGTAGCTGCCGTCGGCGGGCAGTGTCCGCGAGATGCGCGAATCGAAGCCGAAGGTGTCGTCGTTGAAGGCCAGCACGTTCCCGCCCGCGTCGTAGAGCGTGAGCATCGGGTCGAGGAAGGAGCCGTCCCTGGAAGCCCGCACCTCGGCGGCGATCGCATCGCCGGCCGAGCCCTCGAAGCGAAACAGGTCCCGCTCCGCGATGAGCCCGCCGAACACCGGCTCCAGGTCGTCCCAGAACAGGGCGATGGTAGGGCCGACGTTGCGCCGGTCGAGGTCCCGGAACCCGCTCACGAACTCGTCCCGGTCCTCCGTCCAGTCCCGAGGGCTCGAGGCCGTGAAGGTGAAGTTGCCGTTCGTGTTGATCCACACCCCCGTGTAGGTCTCGCCGAAGAAGGGGAACGGGAACGGGATCTCCCGGAAGACCGCCTGGTCGTCGCCCAGCTCGAGCGAGGGTCCGAGGTCGGGCTCGAACCGCGATTCGACGAGGACGATGGGTCCCACGTCGGTAGTTCCGTCCGGAACCGGCCGGACGTTCGCGGAGGTACCCGCGAAGGGCACTCCTGCCGAATCGACATGGTTCGCCGTGCAGGAGACCTCCCCGGCGATCGTCGGCACACCGGCGATCGAGAAGGAGCCGTCGGCTTCGCTGGCTCCGGCCACATCCTGGCAGCGCACAAGCGCCCCAGAGACCGGTGCGCCGTCGATCTCCACTGTGCCGATGGCCGTGGTGCCCGGATCGGGGATCACCGAGAGGAGCACGGGCTCGGAAAAGCCCAACTGCCCCAGGGTGTCCACGGCGCGGGCTTGCAGCGTGAGCTCGGCAACTCCGGTGGGCACGGTGATCTGAACTTCGTAGGGAGCGGTGGTGTCCTCCGGCCCCTGAACACCGTCGACCAGGAGCCCCACCCGGGCCACCCCGACGTCGTCCACCGCTCCGAGGACTACCGGTAACACCGAGCCCTCGATCACCTCGTCCCCGTCCTTGGGCTCGACGACGTGCGCCACCGGCGGCGGATCGTCCGCCACCGGAAATACACGGGGGCCGGTGGTCGCGCCCTGGCCGACGTCGTCGGTCGCCCGGACCTCCACCGTGAGGGTCGTGACCCCGAGAGGAAGAGAACGCTGGAGGCGATAGGGCGGCGCGGTGAAGAGCCCGGCGCGCACGCCGTCCACAAGGATCTCCACCGAGACCACGACCGAGTCGTCCGAGGCGGTGGCGGCTATATCCACCACGCTGGCCTCGACCAAGAGCTGGTCCTGGCTTGGCGCCAGGAGCTCGACGACGGGCTCGAAGTCCGGGAGGATCGCGACCACCTGCTCCTCGGCAGTCCCCACGTTGCCCCCGAAGTCCGCCGCCTCGGCGCCCACGGTGATCGAGGTCGTCCCGATCGGCGCGGTAAGGGTGGTCTCGAAGGGTGACCGGAAGTCCTCGAAGACTGCCTCGCCGTCCACCAGAAAGCGCACCCTGGCGACCCGGATGTCGTCACTCGCCTCCGCCCGCACGGTGAAGGTGCGCCGCTCCTTGACCTCGGTGCCCGCCGTCGGCTCCACCAGGGCCACCGTCGGCGCTACCCCTTCGTTGTCCTCGATCAGTCGGTAACGGCCAATGTGGAGCCCGCCCGAGCCCCGGCTCCCGTTGTCCGCGATCGCCCAGCGGGTACCCACGAGGTAGACCAGGCCGTCTTCGACCGCCAGGCCATTGCCGTTGTCGTCCCGGAAGCTGGGTGCGCGCGAGAAGTCGAGCACCGCCGTGAAGGCCGGCGGCGTGAGCCCGACGTCGAAGATGGGCACCGCGTTGGCGAAGAAGTAGTCCGCGGTGAGGACGAAGTTGTCCTCAAGGGCCACACCCACCAGCCCGAACGCATCGCTGGTGGAGCCAACGACCACCGGCGTGGTGGGCTCCCGGAAGTCGACCACCCGCAGGCCGCCCAGGCTCCAGGCGCCGTCGGCCACGTAGGCTAGGCGGCCGCGGACCGCCACGTCGGCGGCCCGCGAGAACCCGGCGCGCATGTGGGTCGAGCCCACGATGGTCATCGCCGTGGGGTCGGAGGCGTCGATCACGTGGACTCCACCCTGGGCGTCGGCGACCACCACCAGTTGGTCCACCGCGTCGATGCCCCGCGCGTTGCCCGGAGTGTCGACCCGACCGAGCTCCACCGGCTCCTCCGGGTCGCTCACGTCGATCGCGACCACTCCCGCGCCGCCGTCGGCGACGTAGACGACGCCGCCGGCGACCACCAGGTCGGTGGCGGCTCCCGGCGTGTCGACCCGCCCCGCCTGGAAGGGGGCCAGCGGATTGGAGACATCGATCACGATCACGCCGGCGGAGCCATCGGCGACATAGGCATGAAACCCCGCGACTCGAACGTCGTTGGCGTTGCCGGGGGTGTTCCAGGTGGACAGTCGAAGGGGCCGCTCGGGGTCCGAGACATCCACGATGTGGAGGCCGTCCGCGCCCGAAGCTACGTAGGCGTACCCATCGTCGACGTCGATGCCGTTGGGGAAGCCGGAGAGGGGCAAGACCGATAGCGCCCTGGGCGAGAAGGTGGACACGGTGACCTCGGAGGCCGCGGCCAAGCCGTTGTTCTCCACGGTTACGATTGCGGTGCCGTCCTGGCCGGCGAACACTCGCCCATCCTCGGCGCCGAAGCTCGCCACCGCCAAGTCGCTCGACCGGTACATCGTGCCGTAGCGCGACGAGCGGAGGTCGAGAGTCGTGCCGTCGATGAGCGTGCCCATGACCTGGAGGCGCCGCGAAGCCTCTCCGACGGCGGTGTTGAACACCAGGGTGAAGAAGGCCGGGGAGACCTCGAGCCCTTCCAGGATCCCGGCCACGCTGACGCTCGAGGGGTCCCGCGGGTCGCTGCCGGCGAGGACCTCGAGGCCGTCGGAGATCCGGTCGCCGTCGGTGTCGTAGAGCACGGGATCGGTTCCGTAGAGGCCTAGCTCCTCGCCGTCCAGCAAGCCGTCGGAGTCGGTGTCGGGGTCGCGCGGGTCGGTGCCGATCGCGAACTCGTCACCCGTGGCAAGCCCGTCCTCGTCGGTGTCGTCGATGGCGTCCACCGGGTTGTTGGGGTCGAAGCCGTTCGCGATCTCCCAGTCGTCGGGCAGGCCATCGCCGTCCGAGTCGACGCCGACGACGATCTCGAACCTCGCCACGCCCAAGGCGCCTTCATGGATCGCCGTGACGACGACCACCCCGCTCGCGCGGGCCGTCACCAGCCCTCCGCTGGACACCGTTGCGATCGCCGCGTTGCTGGTCGCGTAGGTCGTGCCGGCGATCTCCGGCGTCACGTCGGCGGCGGTTCCCTGAGGGTAGATCGCGATGACCCGGAGTTGCCGGGTCTCGCCTACACTCGTAAGGCGTAAGGCTCCGGTCTGGAGTTGCAGGGACTCCGGGATAGAAGGCGCTTCATCGAATCGTATCTCTTCGACTTCGATCACGCCGTTCGCCGGCACGAGGAAGAAGTCGGACTCGCCGTGAGTCGTGAGGCCGTTTTCGGAGCAGGTCGCACGCACCCGGATGCGACCCATGTTCGTGGGGACGTTGGGCAGCACCCACACGCCCTCCGCGTCCACCGGAGCCGTCCGGTTGAGCGCGCTCACGACACAAGACTCGCCGAGCTCCGCCGCCCCTACGGGGAGCGCGAGGAGAGCCACCGCCGCGAGGGAGAGGAGGAGCTTCGAGCATGGACACGGCCTGAGGTTCGCGAGAGCGGCTTCGATCATTGGGTTCTCGCTTTTCTGATGGCGCGGCCGAGAAACAGCGCCAGTAGACAAGGCAGTGAGTATAGAATCAAAAATACTAAGCCGAGGGGTATGAAGAAATTCACACCGGTTCCATCCCCAAAAAAAGAGCCGACGCCTGCTGCAATTCCTTGCCCGAGAAGAAACAACAACCAGAGTGGCCCAACGAAGTCTGGCCAGATCAGGCCCAGGAGAAGCCCACTGACCCCCTGACCGAGCAAGTAGAGCTGAACGTGGTCGTCCCAGGGCTCCGCACCCTCGGAGAAGAGTCCCAGCCCAGCCCAGACGCTGAAGCCCAAGGCGAGGGCGGCGGCGGCGGCCACCAAGGAGGGACGCTTTGGCGAGAGCTCCGCCATTCTTCTGGCGAGCTTCGAGGCTTCCATGTCACTCCAGCTCAAAACGCCAGACCCCCACTTTGTTGTTGATTTGTCGTTGTTCATCGTTGCTGATTACGTCCGT
>DATKBG010000257.1:0-2447 GCA_035514255.1 Acidimicrobiia bacterium | reverse complement strand
GACTGGCCCGCGACGGGGTGAGCGCCCGCGAGATCGGGCGGACGCTGGGTGTGGCGCGCAGCACGATCCCTCCTGGAGCGGCGACTGTTCGCCCGCAGCGGCGCGCGGCATGGCTTCCGTCGGCGGGTCGAGCCGGACTGGGCGTCGATCGCCTGCGAACTGAAGCGTCCCGGTGTCAACCTGACCGTGCTCTGGGAAGAGTACCGAGAGGTTCACCCGGAGGGCTACGGCTACAGCCGGTTCTGCGATCTGTTCCGGGAGTTCGAGCGGCGGCTGTCGCCGGTGATGCGCCAGCATCATGCGGCCGGCGACAAGGTGTTCGTCGACTACTCCGGCAAGAAGTTGGCGATCGTCGACGGCGACACCGGCTTGGTGCGCGAGGCCGAGATCTTCGTCGGCGTGCTCGGCGCCTCCAACTACACCCACCCCGAGGTGAGCTGGACCCAGGGGCTGGCGGACTGGATCGGCGCCCATGTCCGGATGTTCCGGCACTTCGGCGGGGTCCCGCGCCTGGTGGTTCCCGACAACCTGAAGTCGGGCGTGCACAAGGCCTCGTTCTACGACCCCGAGCTCAATCGCAGCTACGGCATGATGGCGGCGCACTATGGCGTCGGCATCCTGCCGACGCGACCGCGCAAGCCGCGCGACAAAGCCAAGGTCGAGGCCGGCGTGCGGCTGGCCCAGACCTACATCCTCGGACGGCTGCGCCGGCAGACCTTCTTCTCGCTGGCCGAAGCGAACGCCGCGATCGCCGGCGTGCTCGACCGCCTCAACAGCCACGTCATGCGCCGGCTCGGGGTGTCCCGTCGGCATCTGCTGGAGACCGTCGAGCGGCCGGCACTCGGCGACCTGCCGGAGGGTGCCTACGAGTTCGCCGAGTGGCGACTGGCCCGGGTCTCCCCGGACTATCACGTCGAGGTCGCCGGCTACTTCTACTCGGTGCCGCACGGCCTGATCCGCGAGCAGGTCGACATCCGCGCTACGGCCCGCACGGTGGAGGTCTTCCATCGCGGCCGCCGCGTCGCCGTCCATCAGCGCCGCTACGGCGGTCGTCGCCACGGCACCGATCCCGACCACATGCCGAGCGCGCACCGGCGCTACGCCGAGTGGACGCCGGAGCGGTTCCGGCGTTGGGGACGCTCGATCGGCCCGAGCACCGAAGGGCTAGTCCTGGCGATCCTCGCCAACCGGCCGCACCCCGAGCAGGGCTTCCGCACCTGCCTCGGCGTGCTGCGGCTGTTCAAGGACTTCGGGCCGCGGCAGGCCGAGACGATATCGGCCCAGGCCGTCGCCAGCGGCGCGCTCACCTACAAGAGCATCGCCGCCATCGTCGCCGCCCACCGCGATCGCCGGCCGCCGGCCCCCGACACCGTGGTCATCGACCATCCCAACCTGCGTGGCCCCGGCTACTTCCACTGAAGGAGACCCCGAACATGCTGACCCATCCCACCCTCGATCTGCTCCACGAGCTCGGCCTGCATGGCATGGCCAAGGCCATGAAGGACCTCGACACCCAACCCGAGGCCGGTCGACTGGAACATGCCGAATGGCTCGCCCTGCTGCTCGAGCACGAGGCCACCCTGCGGCGCCAGAAGCGCTTCGAGAGCCGGGCTCGGGCCGCCAGGCTGCGCCATCCGGCGAGCGTCGAGGATGTCGACTACCGTGCCGCCCGCGGCCTCGATCGGACCCTGTTCCTCAGGCTCGCCACCTGTGAGTGGATCCGCGCCCGTCATAATCTGCTGATCACCGGGCCCTGCGGCGCCGGCAAGAGCTGGCTCGCCTGTGCCCTCGGCCACAAGGCCTGCCGGGAAGACCTGGCCGTCGGCTATCACCGAATGCCGCGGCTGTTCGCTACCCTCGCAACCGCCAGGGCCGACGGCCGCTACGCGCGCATGCTGCGCTCGCTCGCCCGGCTCGACCTGCTGATCCTCGACGACTGGGGGCCGGAACCGCTCGACGCCGAGCAACGCCGCGACCTCCTGGAGATCGTCGAGGACCGCTACGAGGCCCGCTCCATCATCGTCACCAGCCAGCTCCCGGTCGACCGCTGGTACGAGGTCATCGGCAATCCCACCATCGCCGACGCCATCCTCGACCGCCTGGTCCACAACGCCCACCGCATCGAGCTCAAGGGCGAGAGCTTGCGAAAGAAGCGGCCACCGGAGATCGCCGGGACCGCCAACGCGACCGAAACGACTTGACCATCCGACATCGCCCGAAGATCATCCACAACGACCCAGAGGCGCGCACCTCAGGTGACCGGCATCAGATCGGAACCCCGGCCGGCATCGGATCGGAACGCCTGGCCGCCTTCAAATCGGTACGGGTGGCCGGTGCTATCGGAATCCGCACTTTTTATCTGTTGGACCCGGCTGCTGTCATGCACTGTGGAGGTCGGTCACTCGCATGATCGCTATGCGGTCTGTGGCGTTCGTGGCGCTTTCCTC
>DATKBG010000256.1:0-2930 GCA_035514255.1 Acidimicrobiia bacterium | reverse complement strand
TTCCCCGCGCCGATGTCGCCGAGCACCCGGGTAAGCGCTCCGAGTTGAAAGGCGTAGGTCGACACCGCCACCTCGTTGATGGCGAGAGTCTCCTCATCGGCATCGGCGTGTTCGACGATCCGGGCCACCCGGTCTCCATCCCGAACGACGCGGCCGTAGCCACTCGGATCGGTGAAGCGAGCGGTGAGCAGGGTGCACGCACTGCCGTCGGCGGCATGGGTCTCGAGCAGGGACCTGAGGGTGCCGGCGGTGAATAACGGCGAGTCGCCGGGCACCACCAACACGGTGTCGTCGGCTGCTCCCTCCAGTGCCGAGAGCGCCACCTCGGCGGCGTGGCCGGTGCCCCCGGGAGGATCCTGGACCACGCTGGTCACCCCGTCTGGCAGGACGGCGATGAGGTCGTCGGCCCCCTTCGGGACGACGACCACCACGTCATCGGCTCCGGCCTCGCGGACGGCGGCGACAACCCAGGAAACGAGGGAGCGGCCAGCCACCCGGTGCAGCACTTTCGGAAGGTCGCAGCCCATTCGGATGCCCTTGCCGGCGGCGAGTACCACCGCCCGAACCGTCATCTGTGATCGACCTCCCATTCGACTGGCTGGGGGGATAGGACTCGAACCCATACTTTGGGGACCAAAACCCCACGTGCTGCCGGTTACACCACCCCCCACGGGGGCGCGGGCAGTGTACCCCCGGGGCTGCCGTCCCAGCCCCGGTCGACCGGCGACGCGGCAGCGCCGAAGCGGCCATCGATGGCGAGCACAGCGTCGTCGGCTTCGTCGGCGGTGACGAAGAACCCGAAGACGGTCGGACCACTCCCGGTCATCATCGCCTCCTGACCCCAGACCCGTGAGCATTCGGCGACCCAGTCGCCCAAATCAGGACGCACGACGAGGGCGGCCGGGACCAGATCGTTGACGAGCGGACCGTACTCCCGCAGTCCCGGTGGAAGGGCACTCCCATCCAGCGACGGGCCATGCGGACCATCGAGCCGATCCCAGGCAGCGAAGACCTCCTTTGTGCTGAGGGAGAACGGCGGGGTCACGACGGCGAGGTGGTAGTCGCTGGGGAGCTGCACCGGGGTCAGCACCTCCCCCCGTCCTTCGACCAGTACCGACCCACCGGTTAGACACACCGGGACGTCGGAGCCGAGCCCGGGCGCCAGCGCCCGCACCTGGCGCTCGCCGACACCAAGGAGACCGGCCGTGGCGACCAGGGCCGCCGCCGCGTCGGCGCTACCGCCGCCGAGGCCCGCCGCCACCGGGATGCGCTTGTCAAGATGCACGGCGAGTCGAGCAAGGGATGAGGACGCCCGCCTCACGGCCTCTACGGCCCGCCACGCCAGGTTGTCCTCGTCGGCCCCAAGATCTGTGTCGCCGCCGACGCTCACCGCGTCATCCTCGGCGAGGTCGACCGACACCGAGTCGGCGAGGTCGATCGACTGGATCAACGAACGCACCTCGTGGAACCCGTCGGAGCGCCTGGCCCGGACCCTGAGGTCGAGATTGACCTTGGCGTGGGCGCTCAGGATGGTCATGCCGCGGCCGCCAGCCGGAGGAAGTCGTCGGGGGCGAGCTCTTCAGCACGCCGCGTCGGTTCGATGCCAGCGGCCTCCAGAAGGGCGCCGGGGTCGTCGACCACCGTCCGCAGGGACGATCTGAGCATCTTGCGTCGCTGGCCGAACGCCGCCGCCGCCAGCCCGATCGCCTTCGGTGCCAGCGGGTGGGGCTCGATACGCGTCATCGCCACCACCGAAGACGACACCGGGGTGGGGGGGGTGAACACGTGGCCGGGAACCTGCAGTACGACGGAGGCCGCGGCATGCAGGGTGACGATCACCGACGGCACGCCGTAGGTGCGGCTGCCAGGCACGGCGACGAAACGCTCGATCGCCTCGCGCTGCAGCATGACCAACAAGCTCCTCACCCGGGGGACACGCTGCAGGATCTGGAGCACCAACGGAGTACCCACGTTGTACGGCAGGTTGGCAACCATCGCCCACTCCCCCGCTGGCAGGTCGGCCTCGAAGTCGACCTTCATGGCATCGGCAAAGCGCATTTCGACGCCTCGGATGCCGGCGAGTGTTTCGTCCAGCACTGGCCGGAGCGATTCGTCGATCTCATAGGCGATCACCGAGGCACCGGTGGCGGCGAGTGCTCGGGTGAGCGTGCCCGCACCGGCACCGACCTCGACCACGAGATCACCGGGACCAGCCCCGGCGATCTCGACGATCCGCCGCACCGTGTTCGGTTCGGTCAGAAAGTGCTGACCGAGCCGCTTCGACAGCCGAATCCCATGACGAGCCAGCAGGTCGGTGGTGGCCGAACGGCCCAGGGGCTTAGCCATGCCCGAACACCCGCGCCGCGGTCTCGGTCGTGGCGGCGGCCACCGTGGTCACGTCGACTCCCCAGACACCGGCGAGGGCGTGCCCCACCGACACCACGTTCGCTGGCTCGTTGGGCAGGTGACGGTCGGGGGGCGGGGTCAGGTAGGGCGTGTCGGTCTCGACCATCACACGATCAATCGGCACGACCGCGGCGCCGCGTCGCACGGTGTCTCCGGTGGTGAAGGCCACCGGACCGGCAAACGAGAACGTGACGCCGAGTTCCAGGAACCTCTTCGTCCACCTGGGCCCACCCGTCCAGCAGTGAAGGACGGCACGGTCACTCCACCCGGAAGCGGCGAGGATGGCGTGGACGTCCTCGAAGGCGTCCCGGCAGTGCACGATCACCGGTAGGTCGAGGGAGGCGGCGAGCCGCACCTGGTCGGTAAAGGCACTCACCTGAGCATCCCGAGGGGCGAGGTTGCGATAGAAGTCGAGTCCGCACTCCCCGACGGCTACCGACGCCGCGGCGAGGCGTTCGAGAGCATCCCGCTCCGCTGGCCACGACTCCGCCTGGTGCGGATGGAGGCCAGCGGTCGCCAGCACC
>DATKBG010000255.1:0-7370 GCA_035514255.1 Acidimicrobiia bacterium | reverse complement strand
GGTGCTGGCGTTCGCTCAGATCCTCGGTACCCCGCAGACGCAGGCGGTCGTACCGCGGATGATCGAGGAGGGTGTCGTCGCCGCTCCCGCCACCTGGTGGTCGGGCTGGGCGTTCTCGGACTTCGGCGGTGACCACATCCTTGAGTCCGGCGCTCCCTACTGCCTCGAGGCGATGAACGGCATGGCTTTCATGTCGCAGGCGTTGCCCGAGGGCTTCACCTGGGCGCTCATCCGGTTCCCCGGAGACTACGGCGGCGACTACGGCGCCGGTGCGCTCATCGCTGCTGCCCAGCTGGGCCTCGGTGAGCCACTGTTCGACCACCTCCAGATACCGCTCTCGGCCGGTGGCGACGTCACCGAAGCCGTGACCCTGGCGGCGACCCATACGCCGACCTTGATCGTGATCGTCAGCGGTCCGAGGGAGATGGCGCAGATCGTGGGCGGCACCTTCCAGGCTGGCCACCAGGCGTTCCAGGTGCTCGGGGCTAGCCCGACCTGGAACGTGGCACTGCTCGGCCAGGAGGCCCTGCTGCCGCTGCTCGTGGCCACCTACTTTGCGACCGTGCCGTTTGCTGGTTGGGACACGGACTCTGACGGCCACGCTGCAATGCGTGCTGCCGCCGACGCTGCGGGCCAGTCGCCCAACGGGGCGTACACCGCTGGCTGGTCGTGGCAGTATCCGATGAAGGCCCTGCTCGAGGCGGCGATCGCCTCCCGCGACCTGACCCGGGCCAGCCTCCTGTCCCTGGCGGCGACGCTCGCCGACGTGAACTACGACGGCATGATGCCCAACCGCACTTACGGTGATCCGAACAGCACAATCGAGCGCTCAACCATCGTGATGAAGGTCGACCCGGCCTCGAGCGACGGCTTGACGCCGGTCAGTGAGGTGCCGTTCATCAGCCCGCTGGCTGCGGACTTCAACCTCGCCGGTCCCTGCTTCACCGGCTGAGCCAACAGAAGAAGCGAAGAGAGAAGCGGGGCCTTCGGGCCCCGCTCCTCTCTTCACGGTACTTGGTACTTGGTATTTGGTATCTGGACCAGACTGTCCAAGTACCAAGTACTAAGTACCAAATACGAGGGACTCCGGCTGGAAGCCGGCCGCTGGTAGCAGGGCATGACCGGTACCATCGCTGGCGCGCTGATGATCGATCCCTCTACGACCCTTCCCCCACCCTCTCCGCCGCGCCGCGGCGCTCGCTGGCCGTTCTTCCTCGCCGTCACGTTCCTCGCCGTGGGCATGTCGGTGGCTTTGCTGTGGCCGGTCAAGGTCCCGTACTTCGCCATGTCGCCGGGCCCCATCGAGCCCGTGGCCGATCTGGTGACCATCCAGGATGCGACTACGTTCGAGCTCGACGGGTCGGCGTTTCTCCTCACCGTCGGGCTCAAGGAGGTCAACGCTTTCGAGTGGTTGGAGGCTCGGTTTTTCGATCCGCAGGTCGACCTGATCCCGCGTGAGGCGGTCCGACCGTCGGGCGTGAGTCGGGAGGAGATGACCCGGACCAATCTGCAGGCGATGGACGCCTCCATCGACACGGCCGTCTTCGTGGCGCTCGACCGGGCCGGATACGAGGTCGGTTTCACCGGTTCTGGGGTCGAGGTGCTCCAGATCGTCGAGGGTTCGCCCGCCGACGGTGTGCTCCTCCTCGGAGACCGAATCACCGAGATCGCGGGTACCGCGGTGGTCACCGAGACCGACGCCGCCAACGTGATCCGGTCGTTTGGCATCGGCGACACGATCACTCTTTCGGGCACTCGCGGGGGCGAACCGTTGGAAGTGGAGATAACGCTGGTGCCGCACACCGAGCTTCCCGACACGGCGATGGTGGGAGTTCTATTGAGCACGCTCGACCTGGAGATGGTCCTGCCATTCGAGGTGAAGGTCGACTCTCGGAACATCGGTGGGCCGTCCGCTGGGCTCATCTATGCGATCACGCTGCTCGATCTGCTCACCGAAGAGGATCTGCTCAAGGGATACCGGGTGGCGGCCACCGGCAGCATTCACTTCGACGAGACCGTCGGTTCGATCGGGGGCGTTCGCCAGAAGATCTACGCAGCCCGTGCCCTCGGCGTCGACATCGTCTTCGTGCCCACTGCCAACTATGAGTCTGCGCTGACCGCGCAGGGCGACGGGGTCGAGATCGTGCCCGTCGATACCTTTCAGGATGCCCTCGACTACCTCGATGCCCTGGCCCCCAAGGCAGAACGCTTGGCCAGCAGTAGCTAAGAGCTGTATTTGGTATGTGGTACTTGGTACCGGAGAGTGGACGGATCGCTGGGGCGGAACGGTTTCTCCCCCCTCTCTCCCCCGAAGAGTGGAGGGCGAACGCTAGGAGGGCCTCGGACGCGTCTTCTCTGGCTGTGAGCTGTGAGCTGTCTGCTCTGACTACCAAATACCAAGTACCAAATACCGACTATTCGTAGAGGATCTCCAACCCGATACGCCTGTCTCGTTGTATCGTCAAGCCCCATGGCAGACGACGAACCAACGTTTAGTCGCGTGCCCGACGACCTCGGTCCGGCCACGCTTTCCACTCGTGGCCTTCCGACCGCGAGGCGCGGCTACGAGAAGAAGTCTGTGGATGCCCTGGTCGCCATCTCGGTGGAGCGGTGGGCCGAGCTGGAGCGTCGGTACCGGCTGCTCATGGATGAAGTGGAGAAGGTGGGCGGCGCCGACCACCTGGTGCGTGACCTCACGGCGATCGGTGACGAAGTGGGCCGCATTCTCGAGGCCGCCAACGATGCCGCCACCGCACTTCGCGAGCGTGCCCGGGACGACGCCGAGCGGGTTCGGAGCCAGGCGCAGCAGGACGCGGACAAGGCGACCACCGAAGCCGACGACGCCGCGGAGCGAACGCTCGCCGATGCCGAATCAGCCGCCTTCGAGGTTCGACACGCCGCCTGGGAGCACGGGGTGGCCCTGGTCGACGGCGCCGCCACGCGGGCGACGCAACTCATCGCCGCGGCACAGGACGAGGTGCTGAAGTTCCGATCCGAGGCGGAGCGCGAGTCGCATCGCCGGGTGGCGGCGACCCGGAAGGAGGCCGAGGACATGGTGAGGGCGGCGCGCGTGGAGGCGGAGCAACACATCACCCGCGCTCGGACGGTGGCTGCCGAGATCCTCGAGCGAGCCGAGCTGGGTTTCGATGGGGACATTGATGCCACCGAGCGCCGCCGGAAGGCAGTGCTCACCGACCTGGAGCTCCTGGAAGCCGAACGCTCCATAGCCGAGGTGACCGTGCTGCCCGCCGAGCCCGCACCGGAGCCGGAGGCCCTCGCCGTCGCCGAGCACCCCGGCGACGGGTCAAAACCCGATGCCCGGGCGGATTTCGGTGAGTCGCTGATGGCCGAGGTCGAGCAGATCCGTCGGGACGGAGATACATCAGTCGCCCCGGGGTCCGCCGACCGGAAGGCCGAGTCCCGGGGGCGCCGACCCGAACTCGGCGAGATCGGATCGTTGTTCGAAGCCCTGCGCTCGACGGCGGAGCACCAGTTGGGCCCCGGGGATCAGTCGGGCGACGACGCCCTCGCCGTGCGGGATCGGCGACTGATGGGACTCCACAATGCGGCGTTGCGGGACGTCAAGCGCCGCATCGCCGAACTCCAGGATCGGGCAATCGAGGGCCTCGAGCAGGGCAAGTGGTCTCCGGCTGCGGAGGCCATCGGATCAGACCTCACCGGCCTCCTGGAGCCGTTCCTGGCACGGGCCTCTTCGGCGGGAGCCGACGAGGCCCGTCAGACCACCGGTGTCGAGCCGGTGATCCCCAAGGCGGCGCGGGCTCGATCGATGGTGGGCACGATGGCGGGGGAGCTGGGGAACCAGCTGCGCGCCGCCCTTGCTCGCGGTGGTACCGCCGCCGAGCGGATCACCGCGATCCGGTCGGTCCTGCGTACCTGGCGGGTAGACGACGCCGAGCGATGGGTCGCTTCGATCCTCATCGCCGCCTTCAACGACGCCATGATCGCCTCGCTCGAGGCCGGCAGTTTCGATCGTCTTCGGGGTGTTCCGTCGGGTGTGGCCTGCACCGATTGCCTCGGCGCTGAAGGCGCGGTCTGGGAGATCGCCAAGCCACCGGCCGACAAGCGAGTCCCGCCCTCCGACGCCAACTGCCGCTGCGGCATCGTTGTTGCCAAGTAGGTAGTAACACCGCGGTTGGGGCGGCTGTTCTGACTCTCCTCCCGCGTAGGGGGAGGAGGCAGCGGCCGAAGGCCGATGACGGAGGGGGAGGGCTGACGCGTCGCGAGGCCCACGTAGGGTTCGCTTTCCCCCCTCCCCGCCGGTCGCTGCGCTCCCGGCGGTACTCCCCCCTTCGGGGGGAGGGACCGCAAAGGGACCTCATCTCGCGGTCCCCTCCCCTTCGGGTCGCTGCGCTCCCTACGGGAGACCTCATCTTCTCTGGCTGTGAGCTGTGAGCTGTGAGCTATCTGCTCTCAAGTACCAAATACCAAATACCAAGTACCAAGTACGCCGGCTTCCTGAATGCCAGCCTCATCCCAGGCTCCCCTAAAGTGCGCCCTTCATGATCGAACGCGACCCGATACCTTCCCCCTTCGGGCGACCGTCACCCCGTCGGCGCTTCACCCTGACCATTGTCAGCATCGCCTTTGCGGTGCTGCTTTCGCTGCGGGGGATCGCCACCTTGTGGACCGACTACCTGTGGTTCGACTCGGTGGGCTACGGGCAGGTGTGGACCACGCTGTTGTTCAACCGGGTGGCGCTCGTCATCGTGGCATCGGTCGTTGCCTTCGCACTGCTCTATCTGAACCTCGTCCTCGCCGACCGCCTCGGTCCCCGTCGGCTGCTGATGGCAGGGAGCCCGGATGAGGAGATCGTCGAACGCTTTCAGGAGTGGGTGTCGGCGCGGGTGCGCCGGTTCCGTCTCATGGTGTCGGGCATCCTCGGGATCCTCCTCGGCCTCGGCGCCGCCACCTGGTGGGAGCACTGGCTCTTGTTCCGCAACCGGCAGTCGTTCGGACGGACCGACCCGCTCTTCGACAACGACATCGGGTTCTACGTGTTTCAGGTTCCCTTCCTTCGGGACCTGTTCACTTGGGGATTTCAGTTCGTCCTGGTGACGACGATCGTGGTGGCGGTTCTCCACTACCTGAATGGGGGCATCCAGTTCCAGGCCCGGACGCAGCAGGTGGCGCCCGGCGTAAAGGTCCATCTCTCGGTCCTCCTGGCGATCGTGGCCATCCTCAAGGCGTTCGGATACTGGCTGGATCGGTTCGATCTGCTGTACAGCGATCGTGGCTCGGTGTTCGGCGCCACCTACACCGACGTCAACGCCCAACTCCCCGCACTCAACCTGCTGATCGGCATCTCCCTGCTCGCCGCGGTCCTGTTGCTGGTCAACATGCGGATTCGGGGTTGGACCCTGCCCGCGGCTGCCGTCGGCCTGTGGTTGGTGACCTCCATCGCCCTCGGTGGCCTGTGGCCCGCCGCCATCCAGCGCTTCTCGGTGGAACCCGACGAGATCAACAAGGAGTTGCCGTTTGTCGGGCGCAACATCGAGTTCACCCGTGCCGCCTACGACCTGGACCAGATCACATCGGTTCGGTACGCCGCGTCGGCGGACCTCGACGCCGACGACATCGCGGCGAATGTGGGCACGGTGTCCAATGTGCGGCTTTGGGACCCGCAGGTGCTCCTCGTCACCTATCGGCAGCTCCAGGAGCTGCGCCCCTTCTACCAGTTCACCGATGTCGACGTGGATCGCTACACGCTCGACGGGGAGCTGCGACAGGTGATGCTGGCGTCGCGGGAGCTCGACGACGTCAACTTGCCGCAGTCGGGATGGGTCAACCAGCACCTCGTGTTCACCCACGGCTACGGCGCAGTGGTGAGCCCGACCAACGAGGTGACCGACGAGGGCCAGCCGGACTTCATGGTCAAGGACATCACGCCTGGTCCTGATGTCCCCGAGGCTCTCCGGATCGACCAGCCACGGATCTACTTCGGGGACTCCCGGCCGTCGGTTCCGTTCGTGATCGTCGGGACCGACGAGCGCGAGGTCGACTTCCCGGTGGAGATCGGCGAGGGTGCCGAGACCGTCGCCTTCAACACCTACGACGGGACCGGGGGCATCGAGGTGGGCGGAATCTTCCGTCGCGCCGCCTTCGCCCTGCGCTACGCCGACATCAACGTGTTGATCTCGGGCCAGCTGCGCGGCGACAGCAAGCTGCTGCTGGAGCGCACGGTTCGGGGCATCGTCAACAAGGCGGCGCCGTTCCTGAGCCCGGACTCGGATCCGTATCTGGTGGTGCTCGACGGGCGCCTGCTGTGGGTGCAGGACATGTACACCACGACCGACCGCTATCCGTACTCGACGCTCGCCGGCGATCCCGGTTCCTCGGCCGCCAGGGAAGCGGCAACGAGGCGGCTGGGTGTCCGATCCGGGCTGCCCTCCGACTTCAACTACATCCGGAACTCGGTGAAGGCGACCATCGACGCCTACGACGGCACGCTCACCTTCTACATCATGGACGACGAGGATCCGATTCTCGGTGCGTGGCGCAGCCTGTTCCCCGACCTCTTCCAACCGCTGTCGGAGATGCCCGGTGGGCTCACCGAGCACCTGCGGTATCCGGAGGATCTCTTCCGGGTGCAGTCCGACCTGTTCACCCGCTATCACATGACGGATACCAGGGTTTTCATCAACAATGGTGATCCGTGGGAGATCGCCCGCAATCCGGCGACGACGCCACCCGAGGCCACTCGCGGCCAGTTCGAAGCCGGCAACCGGCCGATGGCTCCGTACTACCTGCTCATGCAGCTACCCGGTGACGACGATCTCGCCTATTTGATCCTCCAGCCGTTCACCGCGGCCACAAGGCCCAACATGGTGTCGTTCCTGGTAGCCAAGTCGTCGCTGGCGGACTACGGCGACATGATCAGCTTCGAGCTGCCCCGCGACTCGTTCGTCGACGGTCCCGGTCAGGTGGGGGCGCGCATCAATCAGAATCCCGAGATCTCACGAGAGTTCACCCTGCTCGGCCAGCAGGGTTCGCAGGTGATCCAGGGCAACATGCTCGTGGTGCCGATCGAGGAGTCGGTCGTCTACTTCCAACCGGTGTATCTGGCCGCCCGCGGCACCGGCACCGGCAATGACATCACGGCGCTCCCCGAGTTCAAGTTCGCCATCGTCGTCTTCGGCGACACGATCGTCATGCGCGAGTCCCTCGCCGAGGCTCTGATGGCCGTATTCGGTGGTTCCACCGTCGATCCGGACCAACCGGACCTCCCGGAGGAGACCCTCGAGGCGGTCGCCGAGCTGATGACCCGGGCCGAGGCGGCCTTCGAGCGAGCCGACGCCGCCTTGCGCAGCGCCGACCTTGCCGAGTTCCAGCGTCAGGTTGCCATCGCCCGG
>DATKBG010000254.1:0-4149 GCA_035514255.1 Acidimicrobiia bacterium | reverse complement strand
CAGCGACGCCGCCGACATGCGAACCATGCCGAGCAGTTGATCCGATGCCGCCCCGTACCCGAACGACGCCTCGTTGGTGGGGACGATTATCAACTCGGCACCAGCGGTGACCCCGCTGCGGAGGTGTCGCGCAAACGATCCCTCGAACGAGATCACCGAGCCGAAGCGGCCGGAACCGTCGGCAGTATCGATGTCGAAGACGACCACCTCCTCTCCTCGAGTCATGTCCCGCGGGACTCGCTCCAGCTGTGGGATCCACGCGGTGAGGAAGCGCAAGGGCACGTACTCACCGAACGGGACCGGGTGTCGCTTCATGTACTCACCGATGCGGCGCCCGGTCGGATGGAAGACGATGTTGATGTTGTCGAAGTTGTCGGGTCCGGCGGGGCGAGTTCCGCTGACCAGCAGATAGGAGCCGGTGCGCACGGCCTCGACGGCCATGGCGCTTCGGACCAGAGGGTTGTAGGTCGGGTTGATGCTGCCCCCGAAGGAGTTCTCCCCCCACACGATCAGGTCGACGGTGCCCGGAGCCAACTCCCTGGTCAGGGCCAGGTGGGCCTCGTAGATCGTCTCGCGCTCGCCCGGGCAGTGGGTTCCCGGGCAGGGTGAGTTCCCCTGGATGACCGCCACCCGCACCTCGGGTCCCACGGGAGCCGGAGCGAACAGCCCCCCGAGAACGGTGAGCATGAGGATCGCCGCGCCGACCCACCGCACTGGCCGACTATCCAACTCGGTCAGGAGCAGGACCATGGCAGCAGCGAAGGCGACGACGAGGACGCTCCAACCGGTCGACCCGATCCACTGGGCCGAGCCCCGCGGCCATGGGAGGGTTCCCACCGGATAGCCGGCCGAGGCCCAAGGGAAGCCGCCGAACGGGATGCGCGCCCGGGTGAACTCCCAGAGAGCCCACCACCCCGTAGCGGCGACCAACCACCGCCGTCCCGTCCATGAGCGTCCGGCGGCGATGGCGGCGGCGCACAGCGTGGATCCGATCATCATCAACAACACCAACGGGATCCACGCCACGACCCCCAATCCCCTGAGCCACGACAGGGTCGGTGCGAAAAAGACGAGCCCGAACAACGCCCCCAGACCGGCACCGCGCCACACCGAGGTCGTGGTGCGGAGCGCCCACAACAGAGGGATCGGAGCAACGAAGACCACCAGGCCCGCATTCACCGGCGGAAACGCCAGCCACATGAGCAACCCAGAAATCACGGTGGCGACGATGCGAGTCCCGGGAAGCCGCCGCAGGCGGTCGTCGAGGGTCATCGACTGTGACCGGGTCGGATCCGGAAATCGCGTGACGGGCCACCGATGCTTCCGAGCGCCACCGCCGCCGCCGCCATCATCGCCGCCACCTGGAGCCAGTCGCCCGCACCGACGTACACGGTCCGGCGAGCCACCTGGAAGTTGACGGTGCCACGCAGCACATCCGATTCGAACAAGCCGGTGGTCCTACCGATGGAGCCATCCGCTCGGATGATCGTCGAGTGACCGCTCACCGAGGCAACGACGATGTCCATGCCCAAGGAGGGGGCGGTCATGCGCAGCATCCCGATCAGCTGCTCCGACGCGGCACCGGAGCCAAAAGACGCGGTGTTGGCGTGGACGATCACCAGCTGCGCGCCCTCCGATACGGTCAACCGCACCAACCGATCCACTGTTGCCTCGTAGGAGAGCACGGTGCCGATGACCCCGACGCGCTCCCCGAATTGGGCCGGAAACACCCCGGGCCCTACGCCGCGATTCATGTCCTCGCGTCCCTCACCGACCTGAGGGAGGAACTGCAAGATTCCGCGCAGCGGGATGTACTCGCCAAACGGCACCGGATACCGCTTCATGTACTCACCGACGATCTGACCGCCCAGGTCGTAGACCACCGAGTACTTGTCGTAAGTACCCGGGACACTCGGGCGGGTGCCCGCGGCGACGATGTAGGTGCCGATGACGCTGGCCTGGCTGGAGATCTCCCGATCGACGGCACCGTTGAAGGTGGGGTTCACCCCGCCACCGAACGAGTCCTCGCCCCACACGATCAGGTCGACACTCCCCGACTCGATGAGCGTGGTCATCTCGAGATGGGCGCGGTAGATCTGCTCCTCCTCGTCGTCGCAATGGACCGCGGGACAGGGCGTGTTCCCCTGGACCACCGCCACCCGGACCGCATCACCACGAGCAGCCGGGACGAAGATCGCTCCGAGGAGCGTGAGGGCGACGATGACCATCGTCATGAGTTCGGCGGGCCGGCGATCCGCTTCCTCGTCGAACGCCAGGACCACGCCAGCGGCGGTACCGACGACGATGACGGCCCATCCGCTCGAGCCGATCCATTGCGCCGACCCGCGCGGCCAGGCGAGTGTGCCGATCGGATCCCCGACCGATCCCCATGTGAGGCCGCCAAAGGGGAACCGGCTCCGCAGCGCCTCCCAGGCAGCCCAAGCGCCCACCGACGCCACCCACCAGCGCCAGGGTGTCCAGTCCCGGGCAGCGAAGAGGACCAGCCCAAAGACCGTGGTCCACACCGCCATGATGAGTGTCGTTCCCACCCACGGCCAGAACCCGACCGCCTGCAGCCACGACATGAGCAGTCCGAAGAAGATGCCGCCGTACAGGAGACCCAGCCAGCCCGCTTCACGCGCCGAGCGGGTGCGACGCGTCGTCCACAGGAAGGGGATCGGAGCAACAAAGACCAGGATCCCCAGGTTCACCGGGGGAAACGACATCCACAGCAGGACCGCCGACGCCACGACGGAAAGGATCTGACGCATGGGAGCGTGAGGGTAGGAGAAGAGGGAGTAGGGAGTAGCGAGTGGCCAGTGGCCAGTGGCCAGTGGCCAGTGGCAACAGCCCTACCCAGGGCCTCGCGACGCGTCTGGCCTCCCCCTCCGTCATCGGCCCAAGGCCGATGCCACCTCCCCCTTCGGGGGAGTGGACCGCGCGATCACGTCCCTGTGCGGTTCCTTCGGCACCGCGACCGTCCTACCGTCTGGCGCATGACCGACCTGGAACTCGCCGTCGCCGCCGCTGCTGCTGCCGCCGATGAGATCCGTCGCCTTTTCGGTGATCGTGCCGCCGACTACAAGGGTGCCACCAACCCGGTGACCGAGGCCGACCGCCGCGCCGAGGCATCGATCGTCACCCTGCTCGCCGAGCACCGTTCCGACGACGGGATCCTCACCGAAGAAGGGAGCGACAGCGCGTCGTTCTCCGACCGACGATGGGTCGTGGATCCCCTCGACGGCACGGTCAACTACCTCCATGGCATCCCCCAGGTGGCCGTCTCCATCGCCCTGGAAGATGGCGGGGGCACCGCCGTCGGCGTGATCCACGACGTGTTTCGCGATGAGGTGTTCGCCGCGGTCCGTGGCGCGGGAAGCCAGATGAACGGGGTGCCGGTCGCGGTGTCGCCGACGGCAGCACTCGACAGGGCGCTGGTCGTCACCGGATTCCCCTACGACCGTCACACCAACGCCCGCACCTATACGGACGTGGTCGCCGCCGTCCTGGAACGCGCCGAGGGGGTCCGACGTCTGGGCTCGGCGGCGCTCGACCTGGCATGGGTCGCCGCTGGCCGCTTCGACGGCTACTGGGAGTTCAAGCTGGCACCGTGGGACATCGCCGCCGGGATGCTGCTCGTGACCGAGGCAGGGGGCGCGGTGTCGTCCTCAGCCGGTGGCCCGGCCACGCACCACGACATCGTCGCTACCAACGGTCACATCCATGAGGGCCTACGCCAGACGGTGGCGGGAGCACTGACCGATCCAACCGCCTGACTCACACCCGGCACCGGGCCAGATCCTGCGGTAGGGTTCGTGAGCAACGAACGTGGCCGACTCCTACCGGCCACCAAGAACCCACGGGGTTCGACGACTAAAGGAGGCAGCCAATGCCCGAAGGAATCGGCGCAAAGGTAAAGGAAGGCGTTCTCGGCATCGTACGCGGGACCGGTGATGTGATCACCGGAACCATCGACACCGTCAAGTCGGCTGTGGGATCGGCCCTGAGTGGCGCCGCCGACATCGCTTCAGCCACGACGAACGCCGCCGGCCAGGCAGTTCGGGGAGCACTCGAGGCGGCAGGGGAGGTCGGCACCGGCGTATTGCGCGTCGCCAAGGGCGCCGTCGTGGGGGTCATCGAAGCCGTCGG
>DATKBG010000253.1:0-4747 GCA_035514255.1 Acidimicrobiia bacterium | reverse complement strand
CACGAGGGCGACGAACTGGAGATCTCGCTCGAGGGTGAGCACGTAGTCATCAAGCCCCGAATCCCCACCCTGATCCACCAGTTCACCGTCGGCCAGCCCGGACGGGTGACCATTTCCGGCTCAGGCGTCGACCTCGAGGCTGGCGAATACGTCGTCCAGCGGATCGGCCGCAAGCGCTGACCGCCTGATCGGACCCCTCAGGGGACCCCGATCGTTCGTTCATAGAGTTCACGACGCGAGACACCCGTCTCGGCCGCCGCCTGTCTGACGGCTTCGGACCGGCTGAGGCCATCGGCGACCAGGGCCGCGACCCGAGCGCTCGCGTCGTCGACCGTCGGGCCTTCGGGATCGGCCGGGCCGACGACGACCGTCACCTCCCCTCGCGCCGGCACGGATCCCCAGTGGGCCGCCGCTGTCGCCACGGTGCCTCTCCAAACCTCCTCGTGAAGCTTGGTGAGTTCGCGCAGCACGACGCACTCACGGTCCCCTGCACCGCCCGTGGTAAGGGCGGCGAGATCGTCGACCAGTCGCGACGGCGCGCAGAACAGGACCACGGTGCGCGGCTCGACGACGACGGCGGAGATCCGCTCGGACCGCGCCCGGCCCTTGCGAGGCAGGAACCCTTCGAAGACGAACCGTTCGGCCGGTAGTCCGGCGAGCGCCAGTGAGAACGTGACCGCGCTCGGTCCGGGGACCCCACTCACCGTCGCCCCCGCCGACACCGCGGCCCGAACTGCCGAGAGCCCGGGGTCCGAGATCCCCGGTGTGCCAGCGTCGGTGATCACCGCCACCGTCTCGCCGGCTCTGAGCCGCTCGAAGATCTCGCTCTCGCGGCGCGCCTCGTTACCGGCGAAGTACGAGACGAGCTTTGTGGACACTCCGAGGCGGTCGAGCAGGACACGGGCCCGTCGCGTGTCTTCGGCATAGATCACATCGGCAGCTCCGAGGGCCTCTGCAAGCCGCGGTGGAGCATCGTTCAGGTTGCCGATGGGACTCGAGCACAGGAGGAGGGTGCCGGGCATCAGCGTCGCCCGTCACCAGTCGCCCGTCTCCCGTTCCCCGTCGCCCGTCCCCCGTCGCCCGTCGCCCGTTGCCCGTTCTTGCACAACCAGACCTCAACGGTTGCGCCGACCTTGGGGAGTTCCCGGCGGAAAGTTTCGATGATGAGGGCAGCGCAGGGGACGAAGAAGAGGCGCCGCGGTTTGATGCGTTTGGCTCGGAGGACGCGGCCGTTGCGGTCACAGGCGACGACGGTGATCGGTCGGGCCATTCCGAAGGTGTGAACAGAACGAGTTCTCAGCGCCAGGCCGCCTGCGCCGGTGGCGCGCCGCAGTCCAAGCCTTCGGTGGCGGCGGGTCGACGCCACCCGTATCGGGCCGGATGACCAGGTCGGCGTTCGTATCTCGTAACTCTCCATTCGCACTCCCTGGTGGCGCTGGTAGCCTGCTCCTCATGGCCAAGGCAAAGCGCCGTAAATTGCGCGCCCGTCGCTCCAAGGCGAACCACGGCCGTCGACCGAACGCCGGTCGCGGCAACTAGCCCGCGCCCTCTTCCGATTCGCTTCTCGACACCTCGTGGTTCTCGCGGCGCGCCCTCTCCACGGAACCCTAGACCTACCCGCCGTGCCGGGACCAGACCCTCTCAGGACGCGTCAGAGGGGCCCCGAAGGACCCCTCTGCTCGCTTCGATCTCGTCCGGTCAGCTCAGCGGCGGCTGCTGCTGCGGCTTGAAGTCGATCCCGGCGTCCTTCATCACGGTGAAGGCTCCGTAAGCGGCGAGAGCACCTCCGACGAGGCCCACGAAGAGGCCCAACCTCACCAGCTCCGTCTGCGTGACGAAGCGCAAGATGATGAAGACGAGTCCGGCCGCTGCGGCGTAAAAGGCGATCTGCTCGGTTCCGAAGCCTCCGCCCTTCACCTCCGACTGGCCCATGTTCTTGAGCAGCAAGATCACCGCCGCCGCCACCACGAGGAGGCAGCCGCCCCACGCAAAGAACCCGGCGTTCATCGCACTGACGTTGAAACCGAACACGCCATACCAAGGCATGAAGAGGGCCACCAGCGCCAGGGCCCCTCCTACCAGGGCAAGTTTCATGCCCGTCGAGAGTTTGCTGAAGTCCATTCCCCCGCTCTCCTTTTATCGTCGACAGTTGGTCGCGGACCCATTGTGGCAGGACCGCCACCGCCTGTCATTGAGCAACGTCCCGGTCGTCACCCTCGCCGACCACCGAGACGAGTGCAGCCCCGACGGCGGCGCCAGCGGTGGCCTCGGTGGCGATCACCATGGCCACATGACGCTCCCCCGCCCGAACCTCCACATATCCCGAACCGGTGTCGAACACCGTGACCCCGGGATCTGTTGATCGGCCAGGGCCGAGTCCTCGAGCCTCCATGGCGTCGACGAGGGCAGAGGCGAGTTCGGTGGCATCGGAGGGAGTATCCGCTTCGAGAACGAAGGCGACGGCGACACGGCTGCCGTCCCAATGGATGCGGAGGTGATCGCCTCCCCAGCCGCCGGTCGCGATGATGCGATCGGCGTCGGAGATTCCGTCGAGCAGCAGGTTCTGACGCCCCCAGGCACCGAACGGCCCCTCATCGAACACCTCATACCCGTCCAGGTCGAGCGGAGGAAGCACCACCTGGAGGGCTGGCTCAGAGATGAAGTACTTGCCGGGCTGGAGGATTTGCTCGGTGGTCGACGGTGCCAGCCGATACGCCTGATCCACCGCGTCGACTCCCCCGGAGTCGACCAGCCGCGACACGAAGCGGAACCCGGCGTCGTACGGGAACACGAGGTCGGCGGCGAACCATCCGGGAAGCGAGTCGAGCACCGTCGTGTCGGCCGCCAGTGACTCCTCGACGGCCGAGATGTAGTCGCCGATCGGGAGGCTCTGGAGGTAGATCAGCTGGAAGTAGGTCGCATCGCCCTCGGCTAGGGCGTGGATGGCCGCAGCGGCGTCGTACTCCCCGGCGGTCGTCAAACCGTCCAACTCGGACCACCACCCGAAGTGCTGATCGGTGAGAGCATGGATCAGCTCGTGAACCACGATGGACCGATCCAGCGGGGTCAGGGCAGCATCCGCGCCGACGAACATCTCCCCAGTCTCAGGGTCATAGAAGCCGGCCACCTGCTCGGCATAGGCGCCCCGATAGGCATCGCCGAGGTCCACGGATCGATCGAGGAGACCGAGAACTCCGTAGATCTCCTGCCATACGGCCACCTCGTCGGGGTCGAGCTCCTCGTCGATCAGATCGGCCACCCGGCGCGTGAGAGCCTCTCTACTGAGGATGACCACCACGGGAGCCTCGACGAACTCGAGGCCGCGAATCCGCTCGGTCGCAGCGATCAGCTCCTCCATCTGCCCGCCAACGCCTCCGACCGGCATGGTCGTGGTCGTCGTGGGCGTCGTGGACTCGGCCCCGCACGCCGCTGCGAGGAGGGCGGCGGTGATGATCAGAACGAGGCTGCGGCGCATCGGTTCAGGTTAGGAGGCGCCCGCGACAACCATGCCCTGGTGCCTGGAGCCTGGCCTGGGGGCTGGGACCCGGAAGCCCTGCCAGACTCCCCACCATGAACTCCCGGGAGACCTTCTGGGATCGGTTCGTGGCGGCGACCGGTCTCGACGGCCCCTACGACGCCTGGGGATTCGGCGACGAGTCGATGCCCGAGATGATGACCGAGCTCGCCCTCCTCGTCCGTGACGGACCGAAACGAGCGACGACCGGGGTGCTCGCCGAGTACGAGGACGAGGGTGAACCCATCGACGAAGTGGGCCGGTTCACCGTGATCCTCGGAGGAGGTGGCGAACCGGTGTGTGTGACCCGCAACACCTCGGTCGAAGTGCGGCGCTTCGGTGACGTCGACGAGGAGTTCGCCCGTACCGAGGGTGAAGGGGACGGGTCGCTCGAATACTGGCGATCCTCGCACCAGGAGTACTTCGCCAACTCGGGATACTCGGTCGATGACGACACGCTCATGGTGCTGGTCACCTTCGATCTCGTCTGGGATGGACGGGACTAGTCGGGACCCGGAGCAGGCTGCCGCTCGTCCTACAATCGCCGTCCCACCAGGGGGTGTAGCTCAGCCCGGCAGAGCGCTTCCCTCGCACGGAAGAAGTCAGGGGTTCAAATCCCCTCACCTCCACTCGGTCTGACCTTTCACAGCGTTCGCTGCCTTCCCGGCATCGAACGCTGTCTCGGTTCGTCGCTGCAACCTCCTGCCCATGCCCGTGGCTGCAGGTGCAGGTCGGGGGGCTGTCCCGGTGCGCTCATCCGGCGTGGACCCGGTTCAAATCCCCTCACCTCCACTGCCGGCGCCTCCGGCGCCGGAGCTAACAGCTAACAGCTAACAGCTAACAGCCAGAGTCTCACGGTGCTGACCCGGCCGCCCGGGGTCAAGCGCTATCCCCGCTCCCGCGGGACCGGCCTCATGTCGTCGTCCTCGTCGCGCGCCGGACGCCGCTGCTGCGTGGCCGGACGCTGCGGCGTGGCCGGTCGCCGCTGCGGAGCTGCGGGCCGCTGCTGCGACTGCTTGATGCTCAGCAGCATGGCCACGTAGCCGGCGAGGGCGACGCTGATCAGGATGTTGGCGATCAGCACAGGAATGGATCCAGTGATGATCGCCAGGATCAGGGTCACCGGGACCGCTACCCCGAGCCCGAGCAGCGCCATACGACGCCGGGCGAGCACCCCTTCACGTGCCGACGGACCCTGCGGCGGCGCCAGCGGGCGCTGCTGTGCTGTCGGTG
>DATKBG010000252.1:0-4556 GCA_035514255.1 Acidimicrobiia bacterium | reverse complement strand
AGCTCCTCCAGCGTGTGATAGCCCCTCCACTCGGTCTCGGGATCACTCCCGTCCACGGGCCGGCTCCAGTCGAACCGCTCCGAGCGCCTCGGCACCGGGCTGTTGTAGACGTACCAGACGTTCCCGTCCCGGTCGGCGTAGCCGAGGTTGTGGCCGAGCACGCGGAGCTGTCCCACCGCCTCCTGGAACTCTCCGAGCGAGCGCGCCCGTGCCATCGCATAGAGCTGCTGGTAATTGCCCCCGTCCTCGTACCGTGCGATGCGCATGGCGAGCGGTTTGCCGTCGCGGACGGCGACGATGGGGCCATGGTGCGATGCTCGAAAGATCACCTCCCGTTCCTCCATACCGGAGTCGGTGGCCACGCGCACCGTTTCGGTCCACTGCCTCGCACTTCGATACTCGTTCCCGTAGCGATACGCGAGAGAGTCCGTCGGGTGGTCGAAGCTCAGCTCCCAGAGGTCGACCACGTCGGGGAGGCTCACCGTCACCGTCCAACCGTGGCGCGCCGTGTGGCCAAAGGGAGGTAACGGATCCCCCGGCCAGAAACCGCCGTACACGTTCAACCCCTCGTCGCTCAGCAGGTGACCCTCGCGTAGGAGGAGCGCGTCGGAGACGGAGACGTGCGGGTTGATGAAGAGCATCGCGTGACCGCTGGCGGAGCGGGTCGGGCCGATCATCCACATGTTCGAGCCACGCAGTGTCGCCGCATCCGTGGCGGCCTCTCGCAGCTCAGCGAGCACCGGCTGCTCGGGGGCGTAGTCCGGCACCTGGTGCGCGACGATCCGACCACGCGCCAGCAGATGCCAGGGCTCGAACCGCTCGAGAGGGGAGGCAGGCCGCTCCGGGTGTCGCTCACGATAGTAGTTGAGACCGGCGGCCCAGGCATCGGCGATCGCGCGGAAGCGCGCCGACGCCCGTTCGTACTCGGCCCGCGCGTGCTGCTCGACCTCCAGGGCACGCGCCCGCAGATCCATGCCGAGGGCCTCCTCGCCGTCTCGTTCGGCCCGTCGGCCGAGCGCGAGCAGCACACCTCCCTCGACCCCGCGCAAATCGTCCTCGGCCTGGGCGTACATGAAGCCGAAGACGGTGGCCGCGTCGGTCTCGCCGTGCACGTGGGGAACCCCGTAGGCGTCGCGGTAGATGGTCACCCGGTCAACGAGCTCGTCGGATACGCGGCCTCCAGGCAGAGCGGCGTCCGGCTCCCCAACCGCCACGATGTTCCCGATCCCCGCATCGCGCACATCATCCCCTGGGCTCCGAAGCGTGACGCGGTTGCTATCGCCTTCCAGAAAGACATCGACAGACGCGACGGCCTCGAACGTGTTGCCGACGATTTCGTTGCCGTTACTGCCGGGCGAGACCCAGATGCCCGAGCCGTTGGCCGCCTGCCACTCCGGCGCCTTGGGGAAGAGCGTGTTTCCAGGAAAGGGATCCCGGGGGCTGACCCCGATGATGGTGTTGTCGACGATCCGGTTGCCCGAGGCGCCGAGGATCTCGATCGCCAGGCCTTCGGCCCCCAGGATGCGATTTCCTTCGATCAGGTTGTCCTCGATGACGCCCTCGCCGAAGACGCGGTTGAGGAGGGCGAGGGGGACTCCGGTAACGGTGGAGTCGGCCGTGCTGCGAACGTGAATCGCCGTCGATGGTGAGGTGAACGGGACCCGAGCGATCTCGATAGTGTTGTCGCGGATCACGTTCTCGCGGCAGCTGCCTCCCGGGAACGGCAGAATCGCGATGCCATCGGGATGTCCCTCGATCCGGTTTCCGACGATCATGTTGCGATCGCAGGCGGACACTCCCTTCGCCTCCCAGCCGCTGATCATGAGAGGGAGTCCCGGGTGCCGCGTGTACGGTAAGCGCTCGGGCTCGGGCACGGAGACGTGATTGTCCAGGATGTGGGCCGTCATCCCGTTGACCATCACGGCGTGGTACGTGTTGATGAAGCGGTTGGCGCGGATCACGGCCGGTTCGTGCCACTGACCGACCACGCGGATGCCGTTCGGGGATTCCCGGAACGTGTTCCCCTCCACCAGGTAGCCTCCCGTCCGGGACTCCACCGGGAGGGCACCTGGCGGGCAGTCTCCCGCCTGGCACGCCGGACCGCCGAGGATGAGCGCGTGCCAGGTGTACTCGAATGTCAGATCGCGAACCGTCTGGTGCCCGCCGGTCAGACTGAATCCGTTGCATTCGGCCACCGCGAAGTCCTTGCTCTCGAAGCCGCTCGGGTCGCACCCGCGAAGGATGGTGCCGTCGGGGTGGCCCACGACGGTGATGCCGGCCGCGGTGACGTGGATGAGCTCGCCGACGAGATACGTCCCTGGCGCGAACTGGACCGTGCCGCCGGGACGGACCCGCTCGAGCGCGGCCAGGATGCTGGCTCGATCAGTCTCCGTCTCGCCGGTGGGCGGGGCGACGTGCACGGTGTCGCCGGGGGGCGGCGCGTCCGCCTCCGACGCCCGCACTGGAGGAACCGCCTTCCGGGCCACCGTCAAGGCGTCCGGTTGGGCGGCCGGGAGGCCGCATGCCAGGCTCAATAGAGCCGTCAACGCCAGAGTTGGTCTGACTGTTTTCATCTTCATATTCCCGGTCGTTCCGCTTTCCTCGACAGTTTCGCGTACTCATTTTCAACCGAGTGCACCGAAGAATGAAAGTGAACGACCTTCCATCCGTCATTCGTCTTCAGCCAGACCTTGGTGACGACCTCCTTCTTGAACGCCTTCGCTTCGTCATCCGGCGGCGGAAAATCGCTCGTCCTGACGAAATAGGCAACATTGTCCGAGAGCACGTGAAAGGTGTCGTTGATCTCCGGTGGACCACCCCCACCCCTGAACGGGCGGGGGATCGGCTCTGATCGTTTCACTCGGCGCCAGCGCGGTGGTCAAGGGGTTCGCCGAGAAAGAGAGGGCGAGGAAGTCGGTGGCCATCATAGCTCCTCGACGCTTTGAAGCAGGACCGGAGGTCGCCGAGACGTGTGAAACTAGTCCGCTGAACTTAGTCCGATCGTTCGCGCCTTCTCGAATTCACTTGCTGGAGCCCAGTCTATGGTCACGGTCGACATCCACGAAGCCAAGACGCAGCTCACCAAGCTCGTCGATCGTGCCGCCAAGGGTGAGCCCTTCGTCATCGCCAAGGCGGGGAAGCCGCTGGTCAGGGTCGCCGCGCTCGGCGCGCCGGTCGAGCCGCAGCGGCTCGGATTTCTCGCCGGCGAGATCCGGGTGCCCGACGACTTCGATCGCATGGGCGAGGCGGAGATCGCCGCGCTCTTCGGCACCTGACGTCCTTCTCGACACCCAGCTCCTCCTCTGGGCGGTCGGCAAGCCGGGGGCAGACACTGCCCGCCCCCTCACCCCTCCACGAACCGGTAGCTCGCGTGGCAGTCGTAGTCGAGGCCGTGCTCCTCCTTGAGTTCGCGGATGCGGGCCAGAGTGCGCGGGGTGTGCGGGTTCGCCACGCCGCCGCCCAGCTCTTCGAAGGTGTGGAGCAGGGTCTCCTCCAGGGTCTCGCCGACGGTCATGCCTTTGTGGGCGGCGAGGTCCTCGAGCAGGGCGGCGAGGCGCTTCTCGAGGCGCACCGGCACGTCGACGCGCTCGATGGGGATCGGCGGCCCCTTTTCGCGCTCCCGCTGGGGGAAGCTCTCGATCTCCTCCTCGTACTCGACGCCGCGGGAGATGCGGAAGACGTGGCCGTCGGGGTGGCGGACGTGCAGCTCGCGCACACCCCATGGCATGTCCGTGGGGGGGAAGGCGACCTCGACGTCGTGGTCGAGGCAGTTGCGGTGGATCTCGTCCACGTCGGGCACCCAGATCGACATCCACACGCCCTTGTCCCCGGTCTCGCTGCCTCCGGGGCCGAAGGTCGCCGTCACCGGGCTCCGCCCGCGGCCGCCCTGGCCGCCGTGGCAGAGGAAGATCTCGTAGCCGCCGGCTCCCACTGCGCCGAAGCCGGGCGGGTCTCCCCACTCCCACCGCTTCTGCCAGCCCAGCTTTTCGAACCAGGCGAAGCTCTCCGCGAGGTCGGAGACGTTGAGAATCGGGGTCAGTCCCTTGGCGTCCATGGCGCGCTACCTCCGGTGGTCGGGGCGGGGAGGGGCATCGGCCCGCGGGGCTCGTCTCGACAACCGGAACGCCCGCGGCAGGAGCTCCGAGAGGCTGACCTCCACCCGCTCGCCTGCGTCGTTCACGCAGAGGATCGGCAGATCCTCGCCCTCCGGCACGAACTCGACGAGCACCTGGCGGCAGACGCCGCAGGGGCATTCGGGCGGCGAGCTCGGGGTGACGATCGCCAGGGCGGTGAAGTGGCGACGGCCGGCGGCGACGGCGGTGATCACCGCGTTGCGCTCGGCGCAGGTGCCGAGGACGGGGATGGCGAGCTCCAGGTTGCCGGCGGCCCAGACGGTGCCGTCGTCGGCGCGGAGGGCGGCGCCGACGGTGTAGCCGCTCCAGGGGGCGTGGGCGCGGTCGCGGGCGGCGCGGGCGGCGGCGAGGAGGTCGTCCCAGTCGGGGGCGGGGGTGGTTGGGCCGGGCATCGGGGAGAATCTAGCAGGGGAGGGTGGCCGG
>DATKBG010000251.1:0-2115 GCA_035514255.1 Acidimicrobiia bacterium | reverse complement strand
GAGGTGAGGTCGTCCTCGCAGTCGGGTGACCCGAGATGCCCGAGCAGGTCGTTGGCTCCGATGTCGATGGTGACATAGGCGATGTCGTTGTTCTCCATGAACTGCACCGCCTCCTCGAGTTGCCCCCCTTGCAGCAGCGAGCCCGAGGTCTCCCCGGAGATACCGAAGTTGCGTAGCCCATAAGTGGCTCCGTCGCGTCGCTCCACCTCAGTATGGAAGCGGGAGACGTAGCCGTCGCGAGCCTCCGCCACACCGACGTTCGCTGCCAGCGAATCCCCCAACGCCACCACATAGGAGGCACCGTCCTCGGCGACCCCATTGACCCGGCCCGGCCCAAGCCGTTCCGGCGGCGGATCGACGGCTGCGCCCAGCTGGCTGGCCCGCTCCCTGAGGCTCCCAAGGAGCGCATCGGAGGTGAGGACCGCGCCGTTCCGCGAGGTGCCGGTGAGGACCAGCGAGGTGGCGGTGTAGTCGACCGCCTGGATGCTGGCGCCTGCCTCGGCCAGCGCTCCTGAGAAGTCGGCGATGCCTGCAACGATGTCCTGGACGGCGTCGGAGATGACCCCGGGGATGGTCATGGCGCCGATGTCGACCTCGAGAAGCTCGACGTCGATGCCACCACGCTGCGCGGTGACCTGGACCGCGCCGGTGATGTTCAGATCTCCTGACCGGAAGCTGGCTTCGAAGCTGAGGACCCGGCTCTCATCGTCGACGTCGAAGTTGATGGCGGAAAGGGGTGTCTCGGCCTCTCCGAGGGCTTCTTGGACGAGGGCGGTCAGCTCGTCTTCGTCGAGCTCGATGCGGAATCCGGCGGAGGCCTCGGCTTCGCCAAGTTTCTCGTTGGCGGAGGCCAGTTGGATAGGATCGGCCGAAGCCACCGGGCCGGATGTGTCGCCGAGAGCGCGGGCTACGGCGGCGCCCTGCCAGGCGGCGAGACCGAGCGCCGCAACCAGGAGAATGACCAGACCGGCGATGGCGCTTCCCGCCGTTCCCGCCTCGCGCCGAGCCGCCCAAGTCGCGAGCCCAAGTGCGATGACCGCCACGAGTATGCCCGTGATGAGCCCCGCCAGCACCCATGCCACGACCCCGCCGATCAGCGCTACCAGAAGACCGAAGAGAATGAAGAGCGTGGTTCGCACTTGAGAACGATCAGCGATCCTAACTGAGTTTTACTCCGCCCCCGCTAGGTCCGATCACGACCGTCTGGGGAATCTGGTTTGCCAACGCACCAACGCGGGAACCCTTTGGATTCGACATGCGTCTCAATCACATGAAATTTGCTTTGGTACTGGTGGGCGTGTTCTTCGTCGCCTGTGGTGAGGCGGGCGACGCCGGCGAGACCACCGCACCGCCCAGCACGATGGTGGAGACGACAGAGGAGGACACGGTGCCGGAACACGACGGCGAGTTCGCGCCGGTGGTAGGTCAGTCACGCGCCGACCTGGCGGTTCGGCTCGACGTGGAGGAGTTGTCGATCGAGGTGATCTCGTCCCAAGCCGTCACCTGGCGCGACGGCAGCCTGGGCTGTCCCCAGCCCGGGATGATGTACACCCAGGCGCTGGTTGAGGGGAGCCGGGTGGTGCTCGAGCACGACGAGCGGTTCTACGACTACCACGCCGGTGTCGACGACGACCCGTTCCTCTGCGAGTCCGATGCGGAGGACGGCGGGCACGACTCGGTCCCGCCCCTGGAGAAATAGATGAAGGTGCGTCGACGACGCCCCATTCAAAGTGCTCGACGACGGTCGTTAAGGACTGGTTACCGCCGCCATCGCGGAGTCGGCTTGAAGTAGACCGAAACCTGGCGTTTGGCCGATACCGCCCCCGGGGAAATACCATTCCGGACATGAACTCTCTCAAGACGGTCGGTCTGCTCGCCTTCATGACGGCGCTGCTGTTCTGGCTCGCTTACGAACTGGGTGCCGGGATCTGGGTGGCCATCGGCATCGCCGTGGTCTTCAACCTCATCGCCTACTTCTTCTCCGACAAGATCGCCCTGGCCACCACCCGTGCCCAGCCGGTCACAGAACAAGAGCTGCCCCAGGTGTACTCCATCGTCCGCCGGCTCACCACTGCCACCAGCATGCCGATGCCGAAGATCCACGTCATCGACTCG
>DATKBG010000250.1:0-10703 GCA_035514255.1 Acidimicrobiia bacterium | reverse complement strand
CTCGACGACACGCTCCTCTTGCTGCGGAGCAAGCTCTCCGGCCTGGAAGTCGTGCGGGAGTATCAGGAGGACATCCCCGAGATCGTGGCCCACGGCAGCGAGCTCAACCAGGTGTGGACCAACCTCCTCGACAACGCCGTTGACGCGGTCAAGGACGGGGACGGTGGTCGCATCGTCGTGCGGGCGTTCACCGAGGCCGACTGCCTCATCGTGGAGGTCGAGGACGACGGCCCGGGCATCCCCGACGAGGTGCTCCCCCGCGTGTTCGACTCGTTCTTCACCACCAAGGAGCCCGGCCGCGGCACCGGGTTGGGCCTCGACATCAGCTACGGCATCGTCACCCACCGCCACGGCGGTGAGATCACCGTTCACCGCACGGGACCCGAAGGCACCACCTTCCGCGTCCGCCTGCCGTTGAGCGGGGTCCCCTGATGGAGTCGTCCGCAGATGTCATCGTCCATGCCCTGCTGGCCGCCGCACTCGGCGGCTTGATCGGCCTGGAACGCCAGGTGAGCATGCGCCACGTCGAGGGGTCGCTGGCGGGGATGCGCACCTTTTCTCTCTACGGGCTGTGGGGTCTCGGATCGGCCTGGCTGGGCAGCGAGTTCGGCCCAGCCGCGTTCGCGGTGACCGCCGGAGCCTTCGGCGCCTTGATCGTCGCCGAGTACGTGGTGGTAGGCAAGCAAGGAGCGACGGGCACCACCACCGAGGCGGCGTCGTTCGTCGCCTTCCTCGTCGGCGTCCTGGTCTGGGCGGGTTTTCAGGTGGCCGCCCTCGGCATCGCCGTCGGCGTGGCCGCCCTGCTCCAGTCCAAGGTGTGGCTGCACGGGCGGATATCGGCGTTCTCCGGTGCCGACATGCGGGCCGTGCTGCGTTTCGGGGTCCTCACCGCGGTCATCCTCCCCCTCGTCCCCAACCGCTTCATGGGTCCGTTCGAGGCGTTCAACCCATTCCAGGTCTGGCGGATGGTGGTCTTCGTCGCCGCGATCGGCCTCGTCGGGTACATCGCCCTTCGGGTGCTCGGACCGCGAGGACTCGGCCCGACGGGCCTGGTCGGGGGCCTCGTCTCGTCGACCGCGGTGACCCTCGGCTTCTCCAGGATGGCTCGCAAGAAGCCGGAGCTGAGCGGGGCGCTCGGCGCCGGGATCCTCGCCGCCTCCGGACTCATGTACCTCCGGGTGCTCATTTGGGCGATTGCGCTCGCCCCGGCGCTGGCCAGAGTCCTGGTCGTGCCATTGGTCGGCCTGTTCTTCATCGTGGAGGGGGTCGCTGCCGTGGTCTGGTGGCGGGCGACGAAACGCGACGATGCCGCCCCCGACTTCGAGATCCGCAACCCGGTGACCCTGACCAGCGCCCTCCAGTTCGGTCTCATCTACGCCGTGGTGGTGGTCGCCGCCAAGGGCTTGGTAGATCGCGTTTCCGATGCCTCACTGAGCATCGTTGGTGCGATATCGGGGATCAACGATGTCGACGCCATCACCCTCGCCACCTCGAACTTCGTGGCCGAAGGCTCCGTCGGCACCGCGGCAGGCGCCGCCGCCGTGATGGCTGCCGTCGCGGTCAACACCGTGGTGAAAGGCGTGCTCGCCACAGGCATCGGTGGCCGTGCCCTCGGCCGGGTGGTGGCGCCCGTCCTCGCCATCGCCGGTGTGGGAGCGTTCGGCGTGTGGCTGTGGTTCGCGTGACGCGACTTCGCGCGCGCCGGTGGGCGGGCACCGAAGTGTCCGCCCACGAGCGCTGAGTGGAGGCGACTCCTTACGCAGGTACTCCGGATGCTGGCACGTCCGCCGGCCGTTCGCTGCGCAGCCATAGCCCGACGGTCGCCAACCCGGTGCTCATCAGGCCGAAGGCGACGAACAACGCAAGCACTACCCAGCCGCCGAAGAGCGCGTCGGACCCCGGATCCATCCTCACTTCGAACCACCAGAACAGAGCGGATGTCGCCACCGCCCCGATCGCGATCATGGTCCCCGCGGCCCGCGGAGCGAGCGTCGCCTTGCCGACGCCTATCAGGAGTGCCAGGCCCAGGGCGGCGAGGATCGTGGACCACAGCCCCGTCGCCCATGCCACCGGGGCTGCGAGCACCAGCAGGATCGCCAGCAACGTGGCGACCCGTCCCGCGATTCCCATCATGCCCCCGTGGCGCCGGACCAGCCCCACCACGCCGACGAACAGCGTGGCTGCTGCGGCGATCAGCAGGCTCTGAGCCGCCAGGAACAAGTTCTGGGGGGTTCCCTCCCATGGCCCGGAGCGGTCGGCGACGTCACTGGCATACAAGAATGCGAATGAAGCGAGCCAAAGAGCGCTCGATACGATCAAGAACACGCCACTGCGGCGTGTGAAGTTGGTAGGCACGGCGATTCCTCCTGTAGTCGTGGAGGCGAGCGCGCGCCCTACCAGCCTGGGATCACCGAACTCGGACAACACGCGAGCCTCCGCCTCCGGCCCGTCGAGGCCGGATCGGAGGTTGGCGGCGACAGCCTCGAGCAGGTGGTCTGTCACCTCATCGAGGATTGCCTCGGCCTGAGCGATTCGTCCCATCTCGCGTCGGAGGCTCCCCAGGTAGGCGTCGATCATGGCGTGGTCGGCCATGGCACCCCCCGGAGAACGCTTCCCACGGCGATCGAGAACTCGTCCCACGATACGCGCGCGGCGTCGAGTGCGGTTGTCCCTTTGCTGGTGAGCGAGTAGGTCCGCCTCTTTCTGCCCTGCACCTCGCTCCAACCGCTCTCCAGGTACCCGGCCTTCTCGAGCCGGTGGAGAGCCGGATAGATGGTCCCCTCCGGATGGTCGAAGGCGCCGTCACTGCGAAGCCGAAGCTCCTCGATGACCGCGTACCCGTGCTTGGCGCCGTCCGAGAGGACGGCCAGCAGTAGGAGGTCGAGATGCCCTTTCATCGCCTGGCCACTCATACCTAGCGACTCTAGGGTTATGACTCCTAGGTGTCAAGCACACTGACCAACGCTTCAACATCATGCAGTCGTCCGGTCGTAGAGTCACCCGAATGGACATGACCGCCGACCGCTGGGACTACATCTCCGACTACATCGACGAGGTATTCGGAGGCGAGGACGACATCCTCCGTAGCGCCACCGCGGAGGCGGATGCTGCGGGCCTCCCCCCGATCGCGATCTCGGCCTCGGTGGGACGGCTACTCATGATGCTCACTCGCGCGTCTGGAGGGAGCCTCGCCGTCGAGTTGGGCACCCTCGGCGGCTACTCCGGAACCTGGATCGCCCGCGGCCTGCCTGAGAACGGGCGGCTGATCACCGTCGAGGCCGACGAGCACCATGCCGAGGTGGCCGGTCGCCAGTTCGGCCGCGCCGGCCTCGCCGAGCGGGTCGAGATCCGCCGCGGCCGCGCCCTCGACGTCCTCGATGACCTGGCTTCAGAGGTGGACGAGTCGAGCGTCGGCCTCGCCTTCGTCGACGCCGAGAAGGTCGAGTACCCGGAGTACGCCCGACGGCTCCACGCGCTCATCGCCCCTGGAGGCTTCTATGTCGCCGACAACGTGCTGGGTACCGGGGGCACCTGGATCGGGGATCTCGACCACGAGGGGGTAGCCGCCATAGACGCCCACAATCGCCTCGTCGCCTCGTGGCCCGACTTCGACTCGGTGATCGTGCCCCTCCGACAGGGCGTCCTCGTGGCGCGACGGAGATGACCGACCCCGCCACCACCTTCCCGGTGCGTCGCAACACCCTGCTGCTGGCAGGAGGGATGGCGGTCAACTCTGCATTGCTCCAGCTGGTGGCGGCGATGGCGGCGATCACCTTCGGGCTGGTGACCGGCGTCACCGCTCTGCTCGGCCTTGGACCGGCGATCTTTCTCACCAGCGGGGCGATGACCGCAGCGGTAGCCGGGCGGCTAATGGACCGCTTCGGCCGCATCCCGGTGCTCACCGTGGGCTTCGTCCTGGGTTCGATCGGCTCGGCACTCACCGCACTCTCACTGAGCACCTTGGAACCGCTCCTCGCCATTGTCGGCTTCGCCCTGATCGGATCGTCGGGCGGCATCATCAACCTATCCCGCGCCGCCGCCGGCGACATGTACCCGCCAGAACGGCGCGCCCGCGGCATCGCCTGGGTGCTCTTCGGCTCTGTGTTCGGGGCGATCCTGGGACCTGCCGTCTTTGCTCCGCTCTTTGCCGGCCGCGAGGTGGCCGCCGAGGCGTTGGTGCTCCCCTGGCTCGTCGGCTCGGGGATCGCCCTGGTGGGGATGTCGATCGTGGTCTGGGTGCGACCCGACCCGAAGGTGATCGCCGAGTCGTTCCGCACCGCCGACGAACCACCTCCGGGGCCAGCCGAGCCGCTCGGAGAGATCCTGCGGCGCGAGGGCGTGGTGCCCGCTCTCCTATCGGGACTCGTCTCGTACGCGGTCATGGTCGCGGTGATGACCCTCACCGCCTACGTGGTGGTCGGCCACCACCATCACGCTCAGCATCTGGTGTTCCCGATCATCGGGGCCCACGTGTTGGGCATGTTCGGGCTGGCGCCGGTGATCGGCAGCATCATCGATCGCACGGGCCGCCGTCCCGCCCTCGTCGGCGGCCTCCTCGTGGTCGCTGCGTCGTCTGCAGGCCTCATCTGGGTGAGTGGCGTGTGGGGCATAGCCATCCTGCTCTTCGGCCTCGGTGTCGGCTGGAACCTGTCGATCGTGGCGGCCACGGCATCCCTCGCCGACCTCGCCGCTCCCAGCGAGCGCGGCAAGCTGCTCGGCTTCCACGACATGATGGGGGGTCTCCTCGGCGCCACCCTCGTGCTGCTCGGCGGCTGGGTGCTCGACACCGTCGGCGTCTACGCCCTGGCGTCGGGTGCCGCTTTCGTGGCACTGGTGCCGGTAGTGATCATCCTGCTCGGCTCACGCCAAGGAGGCTCTCCGCTACCAATTGCCGGCCTGCCGGCCGAGGAGCGCGTGTAGGCCCCGGTAGCGGGCCGCCGGCCCTCAGGCGACGATGGTGACCGCCCCGATCCGCGGATTGAGCGGCTGCTCGTGGTTCACCACCACGGTGGTGACCCTCCAGGCGCCGCGGGTGTCGGCGTGGAGGGCGACACCGTCGTACACCTTCGCGCTCTTCTTACCCCGAGCCTCGGTCGCCTTCCGATAGTCCGCCTCGTACTCTTCGGGGCCGGCGAACTTCACGATCTCGATCTCGAGGTGCCGGTCGGGGACATCGATCGCATCGAGCACTCCCTCGGCGCTGAGCACCCGCAGCGGGTCGTAAAGGAACGCCCTCCATGCTTCCGGCTCGAGGCCGGTGTCGAATTCGCCGTAGATCAGGGTCTTACCTCTCCCCCCGCACAGGTCGAGGGCCGACCGCGACATCGGAAGCGATGTCTGGAAGAAACGACCCGTTGAGCCGATGGGCTCCCAGCCCTGATGCTCGTCGCTGCCCATGTTGTTCACGTCCTCTCTCGATCCTTTGCGGCCGCGGCGACGCCACCAAGAGGCAACCTTGCGACGCCAGGAGCTGCGACCAGCCATTGCCATGAAACCTAGCCTGCTGCGACTCGCCGTGCCGGGGTGGCGGCAAGTCGCCGAGTAGATTTGGCGCGGTGGAGGAGCGACGCGATCCCACCGCCGACACGGACGCCCATAGGCCCGCAGACAAGTCGCGGGCGGATGCCGCCGAGTCTCTGTTCACCAGCGGGACCGTCACCTTCCTCTTCACCGACGTCGAGGGATCGACCCGCATGTGGGAGGAGGATCCGGTCGAGGCGGGGGTGGCGATGGCCCGCCACGAACGGCAGCTGCGCTCGCTGGTGTCGGCCCATCGAGGCAGAGTCGTCAAGGGCACTGGAGACGGAGTCCTCGCGGTGTTCGAGTCGGCGCACGACGCCCTCGCCGCTGGTGTCCGCATCCAGCTCGAACTGAACAGGGACAGCACCCTTCGGGTTCGAATCGGCATACACACCGGGGAGGCCCAGCTCCGCCGGGGCGACTACTACGGGACCACCCTCAATCGCTGCCAGCGGGTGATGGACGCCGGCCACGGCGGCCAGATCCTGCTCACCCTGGCCACCGCGGAGGTGCTGACCCGCCCGCTGCCCGAAGGGGTGACTCTCCTCGATCTCGGCCCCCACCGGCTGCGCGACCTCCCCGAGCCGATGCGGCTGTTCCAGGTGGTGCACGACCGCCTCCCCTCGAAGTTCCCAGCACTACGCGGCGGCGACGCCTTCGAGCACAACCTGCCGGTGCAGCTGACCACCTTCGTCGGGCGAGAGGAGGAGCTGGCCCGCTCCTCCGATCTCCTCGCCGCCTCCCGAATCGCGACCCTCACCGGGATCGGCGGCTGCGGCAAGACTCGCCTGGCGCTCCGAGTCGCCGCCAACCACCTGACCGAGTTCCCCAGCGGCGTGTGGCTCGCCGAGTTCACCTACGTCAGCGACGCCGATCTGGTCCCTCGCATCATCGCCCAGGCGGTGGGAGTCCCCGACGAGCCGGGTCGTGACCTGCTCGACTCGGTGGCGATGCGGCTGCGGCAGGCTCCGGCGCTGCTGGTGTTCGACAACTGCGAGCACTTGCTCGGTCCCCTGGCTGCGGCGATCGACCATCTACTCCGCGCGACTCCCGCGCTGAAGGTGTTGGCGACGAGCCGGGAACGACTGGGGGTCCCCGGTGAAGCCGTATACGTGGTCCCTCCAATGTCGGCCCCGAGCCGGGAGGACTCCGAGTCAGCCGAACGAGCGATGGAGCACGATGCGGTCCGCCTGTTCGCCAGCCGCGCCAAGCTTGCCCGGGCCGGATTCGAGGTGGACGACTCGAACGCCCGCGATGTGGGCCGGATTTGCCGAGCGGTCGACGGGATCCCCCTGGCCATCGAACTCGCCGCCGGACGGGTTGGCGCCCTCAGCGTCAGTCAGGTGGCGACTCTCCTCGAAGGCAGGCTCGAGATCCGGGGCAGCGGCACTCGCACCGGCGACCGCCGCCACCAGACCATGGAGACCACCCTCGACTGGAGCTACCAGTTGCTGACGCCCTTCGAGCGCGAGGTCCTCGCCCAGCTGGCAACCTTCGCGGGGAGCTTCGCCCTCGACCAAGTGGAGGCGGTGTGTCGCGTCACCGACGGGGATGACGGAACACTCCATGCGGTCATGGCGCTCCTCGAGAAGTCACTCGTGGCCGGCGACACGACCACGGGCAGGTATCGCCTGCTCGAGCCGGTGCGTCGCTACGCCGGGGACAAGCTGGCCGCATCGGGTCGCCAGGCCGAACTGACCCGCCGTCATGCCCAATTCTTCAGGGACCTGGTCGAGACCGCACAAGACGAGGCCAAGGGGGCCACCCAGGCCGAGTGGCTCCACCGCCTGGAGAAGGACCACGACAACATCCGAGCGGCGCTCCGCTGGGCGATCGAGGGGGGCGAGGCGGATCTCGCCCTGCGCATCGCCGTTGCCGTATGGAACTTCTGGAAGCTCCGCGGCAGTCTCGTGGAGGGGCGCGATTGGCTCGAGCAGGTGATCCATTTGGCCGAGGACGCCACACACCCGCTGCTCGCCCGGGCTCTCTACGCGGCGGGCGACCTCGACGCTGGCCTCGGGTATGTCGATGAGGCGCGCCGGCACCTCGAAGCCTCGCTCGCCCTCACCGAGGAGTCGGGCGACGATGGCGCCGCGGCTGCCTGCCTCACCAGGCTGGCCGGGCTTGCCTATCGCCAGGCAGACCTCCCCGCGGCGACCCGGCTGTTCGAGGAAGCCCTGGAACGCGCCCACCGGGCAGGCGATCCGCGCCGTGAGGGGCAGATCCTGACCAGTCTTGCGCTGCTGTCGGAGGAGCAGGGGCGTACCGCCGACGCCGACGCGTATGTGGCGGGGGCGCTCGACGCCTGCTCGCGCAAGGACGACCTGTACGTGGCACTCGACGCGCTGCTCGCCGAGGGGGAGATCGCCATCAACCGTGAGGACTGGGATCGGGCGCGCCGTGCCCTGACCGAGACGCTGGAGACCGCCCGGTCCGCTGGCTTCACCGATCTGATCGCCTGGTCGACCGCCTACCTGGGCAAACTGGCGCTCGGCGAGGGGCGAGCCGAGGACGGCGAGCAGCGGCTGTCGGAGAGCCTGGCCATGTTCCAACGGCTCGAAATTCCTCTCGGGCAGTCGTGGGCGATGCGCCACCTGGGGCGCACCGCGCTCGCCCAAGGAGACGATGCCCGTGCCTCGGCGCTGCTGACCGGAGCCCTGAGCATCTCGCTGGAGCAGGTGCGCCCCGATGCGCCGATGGTCCTCCAAGCTCTGGCCGAGTTGGGGGCGCGCCGCCCCGACCCCGAGCCGGCCGCGGTGCTGTTGGGCGCGGCCCAGGTGGCTCGCCAACGGATCGGCCTGACGTTGCCAGTTGGCGAGCAGCGGATCGCCGACGAGACGGAAGCGACGCTGCGCCACCGGATCGCCGATGCCAGGTTCGCCGAGCTGGTCGCTCAGGGGGCGGTGATGACCCTCGACGACGCTGCCGACTTCGCCGCCGCTCAGATCTAGGGAGGCGTCATGGCCCGGACTCCGGCCCGAGGCCTCCGGCGACCACTCATCTATAGTGGCGCGATGGTCGCAATAACGCTGTCGCGCGCCAATCGGACGAGCCGAATCCCCGACCACCGCCTCCTGATTACCCGGTCGGGTCCGCCAGCGACCTGCCACGGCTCGGACGGGTGCGACATTGGCGCACCAAGGGACGCACGCTTCGGAATAGGGTCTGGGTGATCGATCTCGGACCGACAGAGGTGATCGTCCTCGGCGTAGCGTCGATCCTGGTCCTGATCCTGATGTGGCTCGGGTTCCGCCTGCGGAGGCGAAAGCGATCACCGGCCCCGCCGAATGAGGCGCCTGCCGAGGCCACGCCGAGCATCCCGTTGGAGGTGATGGCCAGCGTTCTCTTCAAGATGGTCGATCTGGTCTTCGAAGACGCCGAGCATCGCGATCAGGAGCTGCGCGAGCGGGTGGCCGAGGCGTCCTCCGAGCACAGCCGCCTCCGGGAGCGCATGGAGAGGGCGCAGCGGGAGGCCGCCGAGGCGCGGGCGCTCGCCCGAGAAGCACTGCTACGCGCCAGTGAGGCGCCGGACGACGAAGCATGGACGAAGAAGGCGCAGGGAATCGGCCTGAGGATGCAGGCAGCGGAAAGCGACCTGGCATCGGTGCAGCGACAGTACGACTGGTTATCCGCCCGGTTGGAGGAAGCCACCGGGGCCGTCGAGCAGAACGGCCGGCAGTTGCAGGACCTGGCCGCCAGGCGGATGCAGCTGGCCGCCCTGGTGGAGAAGACCACCGGCGGACCACCCAATGTTTTGCCCGAGCCGACTCCGGAATCGTCGGGCCTTCCAACGCTCACCGTGCCGGCGCCGCCGCCTGAGGCACCGCCCCGGGATGCTGTGCACGAGCCGGACGAGGGCGAAGCGGAGGATCCTGCGTCCACCGAGCCGCCCCGATACGCCTGGTGAGGAGCGAGATGGAAGGAGCGATGCACCCCGAGGGCACGGCCCACCGCACTTCGGACGCACGGACCGCCGACGACATCGTCGCCGAGGCACGCCGCCGCGCCCACGAGATCATCCGCCGGGCCGAGGAGCCCGGCGGCCCTCTACAACCGTTGATCGGGACCGGCGGCGGCATCAGCGGACTCTTCGCCTCCATCGACGCCCAGATCGATCGCCTCGCCACGACGGTTTCCTTCGAGGGCTTCCCCGCCGAGCCCGAAGCCGAGCCGGCGCCGGTGGTGGTCCCGACGGAGTTGTGGGGGAACGACGGGGAGAGCACGGGAGAACCCGACTCGGAGGCGACCCCCGACAGTCCGCCCGATCAGCCCGGACCCGTGGAGGACGGGCTGGAGCCACCGCCGCCGGGTCGCCGCATCATCCAGGTCGAGATGGCCCCGGTGCCGTCGGCGGCGGCTGTGGCCGACCTCGAGCGCGACCTGGTGGGCATCGCCGGAGTGTCCGGGGTGAGCATCCACCGGCGAGACGAAGACCGGGTGACCTTCCTCGTGGGGGTCGACGTCCCCGACACCGAACTCGATTTCTCGTCGCTTCTCGACCGGGGCGCCCAGCTCGAGTCCGCCGAGAGCGACCGCATCGTGCTTCGTCTCGAAGCCCCGTAGGTCGCCCGGCTACCCGCTCTTGGCTCCCCCGCCGGAGCAGAGCGCAGGTTGGGGAGGTGCTGCGCCGAAGGCCACAGGGAGGGCGCCACCGCCTCAGAAGCGCCCCGCCACCGGTGAGGGAACAATGCCGCGGCTTTGCTGGCAGCCGACAGCCGGTAGCTGGTAGCCCGTTGCTCTCAGTAGCTGCACCCGCTGTCGGGCGCCCCTACCGGGCTGAGGGCGATGCCCAGCCACCAGGCCTCGAGCGGGCCCTGTGGACAGATGAGGCTGCCTCCGGGATCGCGAATCTGGAAGTGAAGGTGGGGGGCTGAGGAGCGGCCGGTGTTGCCGGAAAGCATGATGGTCTCCCCTGCGGCCACGACGACCCCGGGGTGGATGTGGGCCGCCAGCGCGCTGCCGTGGCAGTAGGTGTAGGCGTGGCCGTCCTGGCCGGCGATGGTCACCCCCAGACCGCAGCGGCACTTGTCCGGGTCCTCGCAGGGGATGGAGATGCGCTCGACGACTCCGGTGTGGGCGGCGTAGATCGGGGTGCCCTCGGGAACGTTCATGTCGGAGGCGGGATAGGTGTGGTGGTTGCTGACAATCTGGCCGAGGCTCACCGCTTCGACGGGGAGGGGGAA
>DATKBG010000249.1:0-3854 GCA_035514255.1 Acidimicrobiia bacterium | reverse complement strand
GGGATCGCCGAAACCCTCGTCTTCGTCGCCTTCATCTTCTGGTCGATCACATTCAGCATGTCGAGAGAGAGCCAGCGCCTAGAGCGTCGGCTCGGAGTGGGAGTGAGATGACGGATACCGCACCAACCAACAGCAAGTTTTCCGACGCCACCGCGGTATCGGGAACCGGCGAGGTCATCATCGACATCACTGGCCTGGACAAGTTCTTCGGGGACTTCCAGGCGCTGAGCAACATCAACCTGAACGTCGGGCGCCAGGAGGTGGTCGTGGTGTGCGGCCCCTCCGGCTCAGGGAAGTCCACACTGATCCGCTGCATCAACCGCCTGGAAAAGCACGACCGGGGTCGCATCGTGGTCGACGGGATCGAGCTTTCCGACGACATCCGCAACATCCAGGAGGTTCGCCTGGAGACGGGAATGGTGTTCCAGCAGTTCAATCTGTTCCCGCACCTGACCGTGATGGACAACATCACGCTCGGCCCGCGTCAGGCACGGCATCTCCCCCGCAAGGAAGCCGAGGAGCTGGCGATGCAGCTGCTCACCAGGGTCAAGATCCCCGAGCAGGCCCGCAAGTATCCGGGTCAGCTGTCCGGCGGGCAGCAGCAGCGCGTCGCCATCGCCCGGTCCCTTGCCATGAACCCGAAGGTGATGCTGTTCGATGAGCCCACGTCGGCGCTCGACCCGGAGATGATCAAGGAAGTGCTCGACGTCATGAAAGACCTTGCCCGCTCCGGCATGACCATGATCGTGGTCACCCACGAGATGGGCTTTGCTCGTGAGGTGGCCGACCGGGTGGTGTTCATGGCCGACGGTGAGATCGTCGAGGTCGGCCCCCCCGAGCACTTCTTCACCGATCCGCAGGAGGAACGGACCAAGCTGTTCCTGTCGCAGATCCTGTAAGGGGGTACGCGACTACTCGCGGTGCGAGTGAGCCCTACCCGGTGAGGTCGAGCACCGCTCGGGCGATCAGGAAGTAGATGATCAGCCCGGTGGCATCGACGAGCGTCGTGATCAACGGAGCCGATACGACCGTCGGATCCACGCCGAACCGCTGAGCCAGCAATGGCAGCATCGACCCGGCCAGCGTCGCCCAGGTGCAGATGGCGACCAGGGTGAGCCCCACCACGGTCGCGATGTCACTGCCGAAGAACAGGCCGACCGGGACCAGGCTGGCCGCGCCGAGCATGAGGCCGAGCATGAGGCCGACGCGTGCTTCCCGCCAGATGACCCGTGGCAGGTCGGGGAACCGCACCTCGCCGAGCGCCATGGCCCGGATGACCGCTACCGCGGCCTGTGCACCCGAGTTGCCGCCGGTGCCGCTGAGCAGCGGGATGAACAGGGCCAGTGTGACCACGGTCGCCAACTCGACTTCGAAGTGTCGGAGTACTTGCACGCTGAGCCCGGCGGCGACGATGAGAACGAGCAGCCAGGTGGCGCGGGCACGGGCCAGCCCGAAGGCCGATGCCGACATGTAGGGGCGCCCCAGCGGCGTGGTGGCGCTCTGACGGGCGATGTCCTCGGTCTCCTCACGCTCGATGACCTCCATGGCGTCGTCGAACGTGAACACGCCGACGATGCGGTCGTCGCCGTCGAGCACCGGCAGCGCCAACAGGTCGGCCTCCTGGATGAGCCGGGCCGCGTACTCCTGGTCGTCGGTCACCCGCACCGAGTGCACATCGGTCGCCATCAGATCGCCGACGACCGCATCCGTCTCCTCCAGGACCAGCTGTTTGAGCGACACGACGCCCACGAGGCGACGGTGCCCATCGGTGACGGGCAGGGCGTAGATCGTCTCGGCGTCTCGTCCGGATCGCCGGACCTTCGCCAACGCCGCCTCCACCGTCATGTCGGCGCGCAGACTGACGAACTCCGGGCTCATCACCCGGCCCGCCGACTCGGGTGGATAGCCGAGCAGCACGTTGGTCAGCTGACGCTCGTGTGGGCTCAGCTGGCCGATCAGGCGATGGGCGACCATCGCCGGCATCTCGTCGAGCAACCGGGCCCGGTCATCCGGATCCATCGACTCGACGATGTGGCGCACCCGGTCGGCACGAAGGCCCTCCAGCACCTGCTGCTGGTCGGGAGGGTCGAGCAATTCGAAGACTTCCAGGGCACGGTCTCGCGGCAGCAGGCGAAAAGCCAGGCCCTTGTCATCCGGGTCGAGTCGGGCGAGCTCTTCGGAGGTCTCGAGGACTCCCGTCTCACTCAGCCACCGGTGCAGCGCGTCGACGTCCCCGGCTTCGATGAGTTCGGCAAGTGACGCCATCCAGGCTCCTCTGGGGACGGGCAGAGGCTAACCGACGTCCCACTGGGCCGATGTCAGCGCTGCTACCAGAGGAGGAGGGGATGTGAGCCGGCGACGGTAGGGCCGCCGGCTCACATCCAAGCCGTTGAGTCGGGATCGCCCCTGATCGCCCAGCTCACTTGTCCGGCGGCGCTGCGCTTATCTCGCCGAGCACCGACGCGGGGGCCCGCTCTTCGGCGAGATCCCCGAGCGAAACGATGCCGACGAGCTTGTCGCCATCCATCACCGGGATACGCCTGATGTGGCGTTCTCTCATGAGTGCTACGGCCTCAGCGACCGAGTCGCTCACCTGGAGGGTGTCGACTTCCTCCGTGAAAACTGACTCCACCGTGGTAGAAGCATCGAGTCCATCGGCGAGGGCTCGAATCACGATGTCCCGGTCGGTGACGATCCCGATCACGGACCCGTTCGAGGTGACGACGACGTCGCCGATGTCACGGTCGCGCATCACGGTGGCGGCGTCACGGAGGGTCGCAGCGCCACCGACGGTGGCCACATCGGCACTCATCACGTCTCGCAGGCGAGTGGCAAGGTCGATCGTTTCGATCGCTCGCTGGCCGGAGACCCGTCCCTTCTGGCCCGTGAACCAGAGGGTTCCGCGACCAGCCATCAGAACTGGACCGGGCCGTCGACTCCGACGGCTCCCTCGCATCCGGCGTGGCCGCACCCACAGTGTGCGCTCTCGCCACCGACGATTCGGCACGCCTCACTACAGAACCCTGCTCGATCGGTGACGAGGCAGGTACACCCATCGTGCTGGCACTGCATGCCCGTTCCGGCGCCGTCAGCGCCGTCAGGAAGCATCATGGACGAGTTCCCCGCGGAGGCGCGGATACCGAGGAACGGCATGGACCCGGCAGTCAGTGCCGAGGTTGTAGCGGCTCAAGACGGTGTCGCACCCCGTCGTGCTGCACACAGCGGTCTCCACACGCATCGGAGGCTTCCGGCCGAGGGAACTCCCCATTCGCCGGCCTAGAACTGCTTCTCGCTGGTCGATGGTCATGTCGTGTCCTCCTCGACATGGTGGAACCGCGCACCTACCCAGAGAAACGGGCGCGTAAACACACCTCGGGTGGACCCGAACGCATCACTCGATGCCGATGCCCTCGTCCATCCGTGAGCACGAGGCAGTCCTGACCGTCAGCTGGTCTGTGTTTCCTACTCGTGGCGCCGGGGTATGAGCGTGGCGCGAGGATTTCCCGCGCCGAATGGGAGTGCCATGACGATACGAAGAGACGCGCAGCTCGATCCGGGCCAGGTTCGCGATCGCCGCGGCAAGGGCGCCGGCATCGCGATCGGCGGCGGACTGGGCGGAATCATTGCTTTGGTGCTGTTCCTGGTCGCCGGCGGAGACCCGTCGCAGTTGGCGGGCCTCGATGGCCAAACGGTGGGCAGCGACCACGACACCGAGCTCACCGAAGAATGCCGTACCGGCGCCGACGCCGCCACCCGCGACGACTGTCGCATGGTCGGCTACGTGAACAGCGTTCAGGCGTACTGGAGCGGTGCGGTCGATGGGTACCAGTTGGCCACCACGACATTCTTCGACG
>DATKBG010000248.1:0-3676 GCA_035514255.1 Acidimicrobiia bacterium | reverse complement strand
TGCGGCCGATGCCACCTCCCCCTTCAGGGGAGGGGACCGCGAGGAGGGGACCCTCTTTGCCTCGCTACTCGCTACTCGGCACTCGCTACTTTGTACCCCATGCGCGACACCGCCGACATCGTCATCGTGGGCGCCGGGATCATGGGGCTGTCGATCGCCCATCAGATAGCCCGCCGCTCCTCGACCCGGATCACCATCGTCGAGAAGGCTCCCAACGTGGGGGAGGGGGCCACCGGTGCCTCCTCGGCGATCCTCCGTCAGCGATACACCCATCCCGAGGCGATGACGGTGGCGCGCGATGGACTCAAGGCTCATCGCAACTGGGCGGCGTACACCGGCGTCGACGAGCCGAAGGCACGGTTTCACCACACGGGCGTGCTGTGGATGATGGGGGAGGACGCGGCCACCCTGCGGGCTGAGTACGACACGATGACGGGCCTCGACATCGCCGTGACGATCATGAGCCCCGACGATGTCCGCCGTGAATTCCCCGCTCTGAACACCTGCAACCGTCCGTTCGATCTCACCTTCGAGGTGGACCACGAGTGCGCCGACCACGAGCCCGGCTTCCTGTTCGAGACCGAGAGCGGGTTCTTCGACCCGGTGAGTGCTGCCCAGGATCTGCTGGCGGCGGTCCGTCGCAACGGGGTGGACGTCCGGTTCAACACCGCGGTCGTAGGGGTCCGCACCACCGGGGGCCGGGTGGAGGGCGTGGACCTGTCCGATGGGTCGGGCATCGATGCGCCGATCCTGGTCAACGCCGCCGGCCCGTGGGCACCGCGGCTCGCCGCCATGGCTGATGTCGACTACGGCTGGTCGATCGCCCCGATCCGGGCGCAGGTTCTCTACCGGGAGTGGCCCCGGGACGAGGTGCCCGGACCCATCCCGATCGTCGGGGATTCGTCGGGCGGCATCTACTTCCGTCCCGAAGCGAGCGGTGAGCAGTTCCTCGTCGGGTCGATCCTCGAAGAGGACGAGCAGGAGATCGTCGAGGATCCGGATCGCTTCAACAACAACCTCGACGCCGCCTTCCGCGACGTCAAGATCCACGCCCTGCACCACCGGATCCCGTCGTTGCCCTACCGGGGCCAGATCACGGGCCTGGCCGGCATGTACGACATGAACTTCGACGACGTCCATCCGGTGATCGGACCCACACCGCTCGACGGGTTCATCGCCGTCAACGGTTTCTCCGGCCACGGTTTCAAGGAATCCCCGGCGATCGGCTCGATGCTCGCCCGCTTCCTCACCGACGCCGAGTCGGACGAGTGGGACACCGACGCCCCGATGGAGTTCTTCTCGATCGACCGCGACCCCATCGAGGTCGAAAAGGGCGTGCTGGCGTGAGCGTCACCCGTCTCCCGTCACCCGTCGCCAGCCAGATCAGGTGACCGCGTTCGAAATGGTTTGACGCTCTCAGACTGGGTCGGGGGACTGGGGACGGGTGACCCCGAAAGGCTTTAGCCTTTCGGACTGATCCCGATGAGGCGTAGGAAGGCTTCCTGGTTGGGTTCGCGGCCGAGGAAGTCGCGCAGCATGTCCATGGGGTCCTTGGAGCCACCCGGGCCCAAGACGAAGTTCCGGTAGTCGCGGCCCACCTTCGGGCTGAGCACGCCCTCGGCTTCGAACCGGCTGAACATGTCGTCGCCGAAGACCTTGGCCCACAGGTAGCCGTAGTACCCGGCGTCGTAGCCGAACAGATGGCCGAAGCCGGCCGGGAAGAAGGTGCCCTCGTGATAGGGCAAGCCGGTGATCTCGCTGGTCTCGCGGGTAATCGTCCACAGGTCCTTCTCGGCTCCGGGTCCGTGGAAGTCGAGGTCGAGTCTGCCGAAACTGACCTGACGCAGCATGGCCAGGGCGACATGCAGATCGCGCGCTTCGACCAGGCGATCGACCAGGTCGTCGGGGATCGGCTCGCCGGTCTCGTAGTGGCGGGCGAATCGGCGCAGCACGTCGGCGTTCCAGCACCAGTGCTCCATGATTTGCGACGGAGCCTCGACGAAGTCCCACTCGGTGTCGTACCCGCTGAAGCGCACCAACTCGGTATGGCCGAGGCTGTTGTGGAGGACGTGGCCGAACTCGTGGAACAGGGTCACCAGTTCGTCATGTCGCAGCAGGGACGGCGCCTTGGCGCCCGGCTTGGTGAAGTTCGCGGCGATGGCGGTGCTGGGGAGGACGTAGCCGTCGGGACCCTGGTGAGCCGGGACGATGGGGAAGGCAGCGGCGTGGCCGTACTTACCTTCTCGGGGGAACAGGTCCATGTAGAAGGTGGCGAGTTGGTCCCCGCTTTCGCTGTCGAACATGTGATACGCCATGACGTCCGGGTGCCAGACCGGGATGTCCGCCCGCTCGTAGGTGAGTCCGAACACTTCGCTGGTAATGGCGAACATGCCGTCCAGGACGGGCTGCAGGGGGAAGTAGGCGGCGACCGCAGACGGATCGACACCGAATCGCTCGCGGCGGATCGACGTGTGGAGGTAGCGATGGTCCCATTGCTGGACGTCGTCACCCAGGGCCGCCCTGAGGTCGTCGAGTTCGGCGCCGGCCTTTTCGGTGAGTCCGGGCACGATGGCCTCGTACATCTCCTCGACCGCCTCGGGCGTCTTCGCCATCTTCTCTTCCATCGCATAGTGAGCCCAGGAGGGCAGGGAGAAGATCTCGGCGATCCGGGCGCGGATTCGCACCGCCTCCTCGAGGATGGGCAGGTTGGCGTCGACCGCCTTGTTGAAGAACTTGTACTGGAGCTGGCGACGCAGGTCGCGGTCGTTCGCCTCATCCATGAAGCCGAAGTACTCCGGATAGTCGAGTGACACCCGATAGGTGCCATCGGCCGTGCCCGGCCGAAGCCGTTCGATGTAGTCGTCGTTGAGCCCGTCGAGCTGCTCGCGGGTGAGGTCGAGGCCGTCCTCGTACTCGTCGAGGTTCTTGTTGAAGGCGACGTCGAGTTCGACGAGACGAGTCCGGTGCCGTTGCACCTCGGCTCGCTCCTCCTCGGTGAGGGCGTGTCCGGCACGCCGGAAGTCGCGCCGGGTGAACTCGAGCATTCGGGCTCGCTCGCCGGTGAGGCTCGCCGCCTCCTCGGTCTCGGCGTAGGCCTCGACCGCCTCGTACAGGTCGCGTCGGAACGGAAGGTCGGAGAGCCATTTCGACAGCCGCTCCTCGGCGGCACTCGCTGCGTCGCGTACCGCCTTGTCCGGATGGACGCGTGCCATGAAGGGGCCGGTTCCGTAGGCGCGCCCGGCTACATCGGCGAGCTCGTCGAGAGGTGCCAGCGTCGACGCCCAGTCGCGGTAACCGTGGAAGCCGGTGATCTCGGTGATCAGTTGCTCCCCGGCGGCGATGGCGTTCTCGACGTCGTCGCTGACCGTCTGCGGAGTGACCGAGGTGTAGTCGTAGTACATGAGACGGGGAGGGAGGATACCCGTCGCGTCAGGTTGGAAGTCACGCGACGGGCCGGTGCCAAGTACCAAGTACCAAGTACCCAGTACTCGCCACCCGCTCTCCCGTCAGCTGTCGACTACGAGCTGGTGGCTAGGCCGGCTTGTTCTTGATGGCGTACAGGTATCCGTCCCGGCTGAACACGTAGATCCCGCCCTTCCACACGGCCGGGGTGGCCTCGATCGTGGCCTCGCCGACCTGGAAGGTCCAGATGAGCCGGGGTTCTCGCGGGTCGGTG
>DATKBG010000247.1:0-2548 GCA_035514255.1 Acidimicrobiia bacterium | reverse complement strand
GTGGGGCTACGAGTTTCGGATCGCCGGGGACTCGCCGGGCACCGCTCGATACGCAGGTATCCCGGTGAGCCGCAAGGTGTTCGGCGTCTTTTTGATGTCCGGGGCGGTCGCCGGTCTCGCCGGTGCGATCCTGGTGTCGGGGGTGGTCGGCTCGCTGGAACCGCGGGCGCTGGCGGTCAATCTCGGTTTCACCGGGATCATCGTGGCGTCACTGGCACGGCTCAATCCGCTGGCCGTCATCCCGGTGGCCCTGCTGATGGGGGCGCTGAACAACGCCGGTCCCGCTCTGCAGACGATCCGGGTGCCGTCCTCGACGGTCCTCATGATCCAGGGACTGATCCTCGTGTTCGCCGTATCGGGTTCCTTCCTCCTCCAGCACCGGGTTCGGCTACGCCGCGCGGCCCCACCAGAGGCGGTCGGGGTATGAACGACTCGGTGCTCCTCCTCACTGCGGTGGCGGCGATCGCATCGGGAACGCCGCTGGTGTTCGCCGCCCTCGGGGAGATCCTCACCGAGCGCAGCGGGATCCTCAACCTGGGTGTCGACGGCATAATGCTCGTCGGCGCGGTGAGCGGATTCTGGGCCACCAGCCAGACCGGCCGTCTCGAATTCGGTGTCGTTGCGGCGGTCGCTGCCGGTGCCGCCGTCTGCCTGTTCCACGCACTCCCGGCCATCACGCTGAGGGTCAACCAGATCGTGTCCGGTCTCGCTCTCGCCATGCTCGGTACCGGGATCGCCACCTTCATCGGTCGTACCGGGACCCCGCCGTTGGTCGGACAGCCTCCGCGGGCGTCGTTTCGACCGCTGCTGTCGGGGGGTCCGGCGGACCTGCCGGTGGTGGGTCCGCTGCTGTTCGGACACGACGCCCTCGTCTATCTGTCCTGGGTGCTCGTCGCCGGTGTGTCGTGGTATCTGTTTCACACCAGACCGGGTCTCGAACTCCGTGCCGTCGGTGAGGACCCGGGGGCGTCCGATGCTGCCGGGGTGGCGGTGGTGCGTATCCGCTACGTGCACACGGTGCTCGGGGGCGCTCTCGCCGGTCTCGGTGGTGCCTACTTCTCACTGGCGTTGGTCCCGTCGTGGCAGGACGGGATAACGGGCGGGGCCGGTTGGATCGCCATCGGCCTGGTCATCTTCGCCTCGTGGCGTCCCTGGCGTCTCCTGCTGGCGGCGTACCTGTTCGGTGGCGTCACCCGCCTCAACTTCACGCTCCAGGCGTACGGCGTGTCGGTGCCATCGCAGTTCCTGGCGATGTTGCCGTTCATTCTCACCATCGTGGTCCTCATCCTGTTGACCGGGGGTCGGCGCGGGAGGTTCCTCGGGGCTCCTGCGGCACTGACCCGTCCGTATGCCAGGGAGCAGCGCTAACACGCGACCCTTGACAAATGGTCGGGATTATCCGATCATTCGGAAAATGCCGACCAAAGACGATCCCCTCGCTCGTAAGAGCATCACGGACCCCCGTGAGGGGGTGCTCGTCCTCGATGCGGACCAGGCCAAGCTCCTGGCAGATCGGACTCGCAACGACATCATCGTCCTGCTCGCCGAACGCCCGGCTTCCACCCAGCAGATCGCCGAGGCGATGGGTCGGCCCAAGGGCAGCGTGGGGTACCACCTGAAGCTCCTCGAAGAGGCCGGGATCATCGAGGTGGTCCACACCGAGCAGGTGCGCGCCATTACCGAGAAGTACTACGGGCGGGTCGCCACCACCTATGTGTTCCCGCACGTCGGTGAAGAAGGCCCCGGGCACGACTTCATCCTGGAGGCGCTCGAGGAGATGCGCCCCCTGAAGGATCACGAGGATGGGTTCTTCACGCTCCGCCACGCCCGGATCGATGAGGGCCGAGTGACCGAATTCGCCGAGGAGGTCCTCGCCATCGCCGAGCGGTTTGCCGTCGAGCCGCGCAGCGGGACCACCGTCTACGGCCTTCTTCTGGGCATGTATCCGACCGATCGACCATCCCTCCGTCCCAACGACGCACCGAAGGAGCGTGAATGACCGTGCAAGAAGCCCCCGCCGCCACCCCGAAGGTGCGGCTCGGCCCGAACTTTTGGAAGCTGTGGTGGGCGAGCCTGACCAGCAACCTTGGCGACGGCGCCGGCATGATCGCCTACCTGTGGGTGGCGTCGGCGGTCACCCGCAACCCGGTGCTCATCGCGCTCATAGCGGTCGCTGGACAGCTGCCCTGGCTGGTGTTCACCCTCCCGGCCGGTGTTCTGACCGACCGCCTCGATCGGCGCAAGATCCTGGTGTCGATGGACTTCTTGAGGGCGGCGCTCATGGTGGTCCTCGGCATTGGCGTCCTGATGACTGCTTCGTCGCTGCCGACGGTGGCGGAGGTGACGGGCGGCATCGACCTGCCCACCAACGTCGGCCTGTATCTGGTGCTGGTGACGACCGCCCTGCTCCGGGGCATGGCCGAGGTGCTTCGCGACAACACGGCGCAGACCTTCATGCCCGCCATCGTGGACCGAGCGAACCTGGAGAAGGCAAACGGCAACCTGTGGGGCGCTGAGATGGTGGCCAACAATTTCGTCGGCCCGCCGA
>DATKBG010000246.1:0-3824 GCA_035514255.1 Acidimicrobiia bacterium | reverse complement strand
CACGGTGGGATCACCGGTGGGGAGATCACCGACATCCCCCCGCCCCACAACGCAGAGGGGCATACCTGGCATCATCCGGATTGTCAGCTGGTCAATATCACCCTGGGGGGTCTCCCCGAGCGGCCCGGCGTTCCCGACGGGATGGCGATGCCCGCCTTCGAGGAGCGGCTCACCGTGGAGCAGATCCAGTACGTTCTCGCCTTCATCAAGACCATGTGGACCCAGGAACAGCGGGAGTGGCAGGCCGAGGTAACCGAGCGGCTGTGTCCCTAGGCCGCCACCGGTCGCAAATGTGGTGAGTTGTCACACTTCCAAGCAACCTGAAGGTCCCGTGCTCTTTCGCTCCACTTCTCTCTAGCCAGTAGCCTTCGCCCCGACCCCGTCGGACACCACGAGGCGCGCCGATGAACCTGCGGATCAGCTCACTGCTCGAACGGCTGCGCTCGAGCCTGTTCTTTGTCCCGATGGTCGCCGTTATCGTCGCCACCGTCCTGGGTCTCGCGGCACTTGCCGTCGATCGTCGCGTCGACACCCCGCTCGCCAACCTGCCATTCGGGTTCACCTCCACGGTCGAGAGCGCCAGAACCCTGCTCGGGGTGATCGCCGGCGCCACGATCTCGTTCGCCGGCATCGCCTTCTCCGTTTCGCTCTTGCTCATCCAACTCGCCTCCAGCCAGTACTCCCCACGCGTCGTCCACGCCCTGTTCAGGGACCCGTTCAACAAGCGCGTGATGGCATTCGTCGTCGGAACCTTCACCTACTGCGTGGTCGTGCTCCGCTCGGTTCGCTCCGCACTCGAGTTCGGCGGCGACCCGGTCATCCCGAGTGTCTCCGTCGCGATCGCCGTCGTCCTCGGCATCGCCGCGATCCTCGCCATCGTCGCGTTCATCAACCACAGCGCACACGCTATGGACATCAGCGAGATCCTCGAGCGAATCCAACGAGGAACGATCGAACGAATCCGAGCCCAATGGACGCCGACCAAACCCGGCGCCGACACCGACCCCGAGGTCCCGTCACCGCCAGCGGAGCCGATCACCGTGATCCGGGCCCACCGATCCGGATGGATCCAAAAGATCGACACCGCAGCCATCCTCGACTGCCTGCCAGACGGCACCACCGCCCACGTCGAAACTGAGGCTGGCCGCTACGCGATCGAAGACACCCGACTTATCGTCATCTCACCGCCAATCGACGCCACCGACCTGACCAGCGTCCTTCACGCCGCTTTCGATATCGGCAAGACCCGCACCATGCAACAAGACGTCGCTTATGGTCTCCGACAACTCGTTGATGTCTCCGTCAAAGCACTCTCGCCGGGCGTCAACGACCCCACCACCGCCCAAGAGGCGATCTTCAACACCGCAGCGGTCCTGTCAGAACTGCTCCGCCATGACCCACCACCAGCCGTAACGATCGACCGCTCCCGCCGTCTGGTCATGGCGCGACAGCCGTCGCACCCCGAGCTCGTCCAGCTCGCCTACGACGAACCACGTCGAGCCGCCGCCACGCACCCCGCCGTCTGCCTCTACCTACTCGCCACACTCGACTGGCTAATCGAGACCCTCAATGCAGCAGGGCTGGAACGCCGAACCACCGAACTCAAGCGACAAGCACGCCTCGTCGCCGACGGATGTGGAAGCAGCACCCCGCTAGGCGACGACCTCGAATCAGTCAAAGACGCGTACGCCCACAAATTCAAACGACGCGACCCGTGACGTCACGATTGTCGTCTCCGGTGTCTTCGGTCTGGCCGCGGGGGGTCGATCGCGATCTCTGACCGAGTCCTTTCGCGTCTGGGCCAGGCATCGGGCTTCCATCCTCGCGGTGCCGGGACGGTGCCGGGGTATAGTCTCCGGCGCGACCGGAGTTGGTCCCCAACAGGAGGAATGCACCATGTTGAGAAGGCTGCTCGCCCTGACTGCATCGCTTGCCATGATCTTGGCCGCCTGCGGGGACGACGAAGGGGCACCCTCGAACGGCGAAGGAGCCTGTGGTCCGGAGCACCCGGCGCTGTTCGAGGCCGGCAAGCTGACCGTCGCCACCGGCGAGACGGTGTACCCGCCGTGGATGCTCGACAACAACCCCGCCGGTGGTGAGGGATTCGAGAACTCCGTCGTCTATGCCGTGGCTGCCGAACTCGGTTTCGACGCCGCTGACGTGGTTTGGGTGAGTACCAGCTGGGAGGGAGCGATCGCTCCCGGGGCGAAGGACTACGACTTCAACATTCAGCAGTACTCGATCACCGAGGAACGCCGTGAGGTGGTCGACTTCTCGAGCCCCTACTACGTCGAGGAAAAGGTCCTGATCACTTTCCCCGACAGCCCCGGGGCCGGAGCCGGGAGCCTGGCCGACATCCAGGGCCTCCGGTACGGGGCGATGATCGGCACCACCGACCTCGCCTACATCGAAGACGTGATCGGAGCCACCGATGTCGCCGTCTTCGACGAACTCTCCGATGTGTTCCTGGCGATGGAAGGCAAGCAGATCGAGGCCACCGTGGTCGGGCTGCCGACCGCCCTGTACGCCACTGCAGTCCAGGTGCCCGACGCCATCATCGCCGGGATCCTCCCCGACAGCGAAGGCGAGGACGGCCTTGGGATGCTCTTCGAGAAGGGCAGCGGGTTCGTGACCTGCGTCGATCAAGCCCTGGCGGCGTTGGATGCCCGCGGCGAGCTGGACGCTTTCGCCACCCGATGGCTGACCAGTGGCGAGGGCGAGATCCCAAGACTGGGCGGGTGACCCATGTCGGGCACGTAGTGCCCGATCCACCTCCACCGCCACCGCCACCGGCACACCAGCGGGTGAGCGGACGAGAACGCTGGACCCCGGTGCTGGTGGCCATCATCAGCACCGGGATCGTCTTCAGTCTCGCCGCCTGGTGGATCACGTCGTCCCAGTACTGGCCAGCGTTTCGAAACTCCTTCTTCTCGTGGGAGCACATCCAGGCATCGTTCCCCCAGGTCCTGAAGGGGTTCTGGGTCAACATGCGGGTGTGGGTGCTGAGCGGGGTGATCATCGTGGTGGTCTCCCTGGTGGTCGCGGTACTCCGAACCCTCACCGGCCCGGTCTTCGCCCCGTTCCGGGTGGCGGCCATCGTCTACATCGATCTCCTCCGAGGCCTCCCCGCCCTGCTCATGGTGCTGCTCCTCGGCCTCGGGGTGCCTGCCCTGCAGCTCCCTGGTCTTCCCCGCAGCGGCCTGTTCTGGGGCTCGGTGGCCCTGGTCGCCTCATACAGCGCCTACACCGCCGAGGTGTACCGCTCGGGGATGGAGGCGGTACACGATTCGCAGCGGGCCGCGGCCAAGGCGCTCGGGCTCTCCCAGTGGGAAACCCTCCGCTTCGCCATCCTCCCCCAGGCGGTGCGCAACGTCACACCCGCCTTGCTCAACCTGGCGGTGGCGCTGCAAAAGGATGTCGCCCTGCTCAGCATCATCGGGGTGCGCGAAGCCGTGCGCGAAGCACGGATCTACACCGCTCAGACCTTCAACTTCTCCAGCCTGACCGGGGCGGCCATCCTCTTCCTCCTCGCCAGCGTGCCCATGGCCCGGTTCGCCGACTGGTACACCCGCCGTGACCAAGAACGCCGTCTCCAGAGGACGATCTGATGAGACGAATCGAGGTCGAGGATCTGACCAAGTACTACGGGGAGAAGCTGGTCCTGCACGGGGTCGACCTCGGGGTCGACGAGCACGAGGTGGTGGCGCTCATCGGACCTTCCGGTTCGGGCAAGTCGACCCTGCTGCGCTGCATCAACCGTCTCGTCCCCTTCGACTACGGCCGCGTCCTCCTCGACGGGGTCTCCATCCACGACGAACGCCTGA
>DATKBG010000245.1:0-8002 GCA_035514255.1 Acidimicrobiia bacterium | reverse complement strand
GCAACAGTTGGCTGGCAGCGGCGAGCGGCACGAGCCGCTCCCTCTCGTAGCCGACCACCCGGAAGGTCGGCAGCACGCTCGCCCGCGTTGCCTCCGTCAGCAGCCTCGACTTCCCTGCTCCAGGATCACCGAGAACGACCGCGGCTGTGGGCCCCTCGCCTTCCTCCAGCAGCGCGCGGATCAGCTCGAGTTCGGCGGTGCGGCCGACGAAGGAGTCCGCCACGCGCTCATCGTAGTCGGACCGTCCACCGGGTCATGGGGCTCACGAGGTGCGTTCCGCGAAGCAGGTCAGCCCGCCGCGCGGATCCGAGTGGCCTCATCCATTGGTCGCCGGTGACCGCCTTGCTGTGCTCGTCCCTCGCTCCTCGGTAACCTCGCCGGATGTCGTTCGCCTGGCCCTTGGTACTCGGTCCACTCGCTGCTGGTGAGGATCTGGACGAGTCGGCCGCCCACGCGGCCATGACCGAGATCATGGAGGGGCGTGCCGATCCCGCCCAGATCGCCGCCTTCATCGTCGGTCTGCGCACCAAGGGGGAGACAGTGGACGAGATGGTGGGCATGGTGAGCGCCATGTACGACGCGGCGGTCACCGTCGAGTTGGCCGTACGAGCAGTGGACACCGCCGGTACTGGCGGCGATCGCAGTGGGACCTTCAACGTCTCGACGGCGGCGGCGCTCGTCGCCGCCGGAGCCGGGGCCCGCGTCGCCAAACACGGCAATCGGGCGGCGTCGTCGCAGGCAGGGAGTGCAGACGTCCTCGAGGCACTCGGGGTCCGCATCGATTTGGAGCCAGCAGCGACTGCATCCCTCGTCGAGGAGGTGGGTTTCGGATTCTTCTTCGCCCCGCGGTACCACCCGGCCATGCGGTTCGCCGCGCCGGTCCGGGCGGCGCTTGGTATCCCGACCGTCTTCAACGTGCTGGGGCCACTGGCCAACCCGGCCCGGGTGCCGTATCGGGTGGTCGGGGTCGCTGACGGTCGGATGGCGATGCGGATGGTGGGAGTGCTCCAGCGGCTCGGCTGTGAGCGGGCCTTCGTGCTCCACGGTGCGGACGGACTCGACGAGGTGAGCCTCTCGGCAGCGACGCGGGTGCTGCGCCTCGACGCCGGCACGGTGACCGAGGAGGTGTTCGAGCCCGAGTCGATCGGGTTGTCCCGGGCGCCCCTCGACGCGGTAGCCGGAGGGGATGCCGGGGAGAACGCTCGTCAGATCCGCGCCGTCCTGGGGGGCGCAGCAGGTGCCCGCCGGGACATCGCGGTGGCCAACGCAGCATTCGCTCTGGTCGCCGCGGGCGTGGCCGTCGGGTTCGAAGATGCCGCCCGGGCGGCGGAAGATGCCATCGACTCCGGTGCCGCCGCAGCCGTGCTCGACGCCGTCGTCGACGCCTCAGGTTCCGGCTAGGCGTTCGTAAATCGGCTGCCTACCTAGGCTGTCGACATATTGGTTCACAGACTCACCGCCATCTTCACGGGTTTCCTGGTCGTCGTCCTCGCGGTTCTGATGATCGCCGGGTGCGCTTCAACGGCAACCGCGCCGTCGACGACCACCGGGGGAACCGTCACGACGGTGGCCCAGGGCGAGGAGCCCGGCGAGGCGACCACGACGACCCGGGTCACCCCTGAGGGCGACCCGGCACCCGACTTCACGCTCGCCCTCGACGGGGGAGGGTCGTTCAGCCTCAGCGACGAGACGAAGCCGGTGCTGCTGGTGTTCTGGGCGGAGTGGTGCCCGAACTGCAGCGTGGAGATGCCGATCGTCAACTCACTCGCCGCCGACTACGGGGACGATGTCACCTTCGTGGCCGTAGCCGGCCGCAGCACTCTCGAGGCATCACAGGCGCGTGCCGCAGTCTGGTTCCCTTCGGACCGGATCCTCTGGGGCTACGACGACGATCTGTGGCAGACCTATCTGGTCCGTGGGCAGCCGGTCGGATTCTTCATCTCCAGCGACAATGTCATCGTCGACCAGTGGTTCGGCAACATCGGCAAGGAAGCGATCATGGAGCGGCTCGACACGCTGCTCGCCATCGGCTGAGGCCGGACCTTCCGTTCAGGGGGTGCGCGAATAGGTCGCTGGCTTCGTCAGGTTTCCGCTTGCCACAAGCCGAAACCTGATCCCGGGGCGAGCCTATTCGCGCACCCCCTCAAGCCTGCGTCGCCCGCAGCGGCGCGAAGTCTGCCCTGAGATCGGTGGCTTCCACCTGGTAGAGGCCGAGTGGTGCTCCGAGGCCGGCCAGGGCGTACTTGCCCAGTGGTTGCAGAGCGACTCCTTCGGCCAGCGACCCCCTGGCAGCTCGGGCCGTAACCGCCGAGATGACGATTTGCGCTCCATGGGCGGCGGCGCACACCCGCGCCGCGGCATGTACCGGGAGTCCGAGATATCCGAGATCTGACAGGGTCACCCGCCCGGTGTGGAGCCCTATACGAACGCGGACCGGGTGTTGCGGGTCGTCCCAGCGGGTCCGACCGATGGATCGCTGCACCTCGATCGCCGCTGCTACGGCACTCTCGGGACGCTCGAATACGGCGAAGTACTCGTCGGCGCGAACCTCCACTTCGTGGCCAGACGACGCACTCACCGCGCGTCCGATAATCCGGCGTACCCGGTCCAAATAGGGCGCGTAGCCATCGCCGAGGCTGCGCACCAGGCCGGTCGAACCCTCGATGTCGGTGAACATCAGGGTGAGGAGTCCATCGGGGAGCGAACGCTCCGCCGGTGTGCGCTCGCTCAGCTGCCTGGTGAAGAAGCCGACAGGGACGATCCCGTGCTTCCTGGCGGCACGCAGCACGCGCTGCATCGCCGTGTGGCGCGCCGCTTCCGACTCGAAGCGGACCTGTCCGAACCGGGCCAGGGCGTTGCGGACGTGGGCGACGTCGTGGATGGGCAGGAGGCGGCGGCCGGTGCCATCGATGTAGGCGAAGGCACGGTCGGGAAGCGCCGCTCGATCCCTGTCGCTGAGTCGCGCCACGGCACCCATCGTACGGCGCGCCGGAGGACGCGGCGTCTCACGGCGCAGGCTGCACGGTTCCTGTGGTTCCGCTGTCCACGGGCTCGCCGAGGATGATGGCGTCGATGGTGGCGGCGAGGAGGGCCCGGTCCACGGGGCCGGTGACCTTGGCCACCACGGTTCCGTCCCGATCGACGAAGAAGGTCTCGGGGACCCCGCGGATGCCGAAACCGATGGCAGCGCGCGAGCGCTCGTCCATCGCGATGTCGTAGCCCCAGCCGAGTTCGTCGAGGTACTGGAGCACGTGGCCGGTGTCCGACTGGTAGGCGATGCCGATCACGCGCACCCCGGCGCTGGCGTAGGCATCGGCGATGGCGAGCAGGTCGGGGTGCTCGTCCCGACAGGGGAGGCACCACGGTGCCCAGAAGTTGACCACCACGATCTCGCCGGTGAGGTCGCTGAGGCGGAAGTCCCGGCCATCGGGGAGCAACGACACCACGGCGTCGGGAGCCTTCTGGCCGATGAGGGGCGACGCCGACAGGGTCGGGTCGGTCCCGAAGCGGGAGGAGAGGGCGACGGCGAGGACGACGACCGTCGAGGCGCCTACGGCGACGGCGATCAGGATGCCCCGCCTCATCGATTGTCCCGGCGCGCTTCAGACAGCATCGCCTCGGCTTCGGCGACCACCGCAGTCGGGGTGTCGGGTGCTGCGATCACCGCCTCGAGTAGCGGGATGGCCCCCACGGCATCGTCGAGCCCGTACAGCCGGGCGTTGGCGAGAAACCACATGGCGAGCAGGTTGTCGGGGGCAACCACCAGGCTGCGTTCCAGCAGCGATGCGCCGGTGACGGCGTCACCCGATACGTAGGTCATCCACCCGAGGTACATGAGGGCCTCGGGCTGTTGCGGTTCACGGTCGAGTACCTCGAAGTAGTGGGGAAGAGCCGCAGAGAAGTCGCCCGCCTCGACATAGCGACGGGCTAGGGCGAGCCGCATCCCCACGATCTCGGGGTTGGCGGCCACGACGGACTCGAGCTCCTCATTGGTGATTCGGGACAGGTCGACGCCGCCGTCGCGCACCACGTCGGCGGCGACGCCGCCGGTGATGAACCCACCGGGCGGCCGTGGTTCGACCGCCTGTACGAGGGCCATGAAGGCGGCAATGACGGCGACCGTGGCCACTCCGACGCCGACCAGGGCCCGGCGTGATGAACGCCCGGGTGGCGCTGCATCCATCGAGTCCAAAGTGGCCAGAGTGTCCGCAGCTTCGATCTCGTAGCGCTGTCGGAGTTCAGCAGCCCGGTCGGGTGGGATCTCGCCGCGTCCCACCTGGGCGTCGAGGTCACTCAGATCGGCGAGGGCGCCGGCGAGACGCTCCTCCAGCACGGAACGCGCCGATACGCCGTTCTCACGCATCGTCGCCCCCCGGGTCGGTAGCCGCCATGAGACGCTGTCGTTCCGCCTCGGAGAGCGAACGGGTGGCGACTCTGCTCCGGCGTCGAAGGATGACGGCTGCCCCGACGGCGAGCCCGAGTAGCGGAACCAGCCACAGGGCGATGGTGCGGGCATCGATCGGCGGATCGAGCCGTACCTGTTCGCCATAGGTGGCTACGAAGAAGTCGACGATCTCGTCGTCCGTCCATCCGTCCGCTACCTGTTCGGCGATGAGGTCGTAGAGGTCGCGAGCCAGGCTGCTCGGCGAGTCGGCGATGGACTCGGAGGCGCATATCGGGCACTTGAGCCGCTCCGCCAGCGCCTCGACCCGATCGGCGTCGCTCTGCTCGGCGGTTGCCAGCGACATCACGGTCACTCCCAGTGCCACCGCCATCACACAGAGCGCCACCACCGTGCGGGCCCACTCGGTCACGACGGCGCCCCTTCGAGCTGCAGGGATCGGCGTCGCCGGGTGGCGACCGCCGCCCACCCGCCGGCGAGCACGATGATCGTCCCCCCGGCCCACAGCATCCAGACCAGCGGGAATCGGTGGGCGTCGAACGTGACCGAGCCGGTGCCCTGTTCGATGCGGACCAGGCTTAGGTACAGGTCCTCTACCAGGCCCATCCGAACCGACGGTGTGGGGATCGCCTGGGCCTGGTTGGGGTACTGGTTGAGTCGCGGCTCGTGGACGCCGAGCAGGCGGCCATCGCGTCTGATCTCGATGGCAGCTCCGACCACCACCCGGTGCGGCTCCACCCGCTGGAACGGCCCGATGTAGGTGAGCTGGTAGCCGTCGAAGGCCGCCGACCCGCCGACGTCGAGCGAGATGGTCTCCCTGACGTGAAAGGCGCTGGAGAAGGCGATGCCGACGGCGAGGACGGCGACGCCGACGTGCGCCGCCATTCCACCCCAGTAGCCGGGGTCCGATCGCACGGTCTGTCTCAGATCGGCCACATAGCGACCGCTGCGCTGGCGAGCAGCCGTGTGCAAGGAGGCGCCGACCGACGAGATCACCAGCGTTGCCGCACCCACGGCGACGAGCACGGTGACCGATCGGAGGCCGGCGGTGGCGGCGACGGCAACCGTCACCAGGGCGATCTGAAGGGGCAGACGCACCCGGCGCCAGGTGAGCGAGGCGGTGGCCAGGCGGTAGGGAAGCAGCGGACCGAGGCCCATGGCGAACAGCAGGATCAGTGAGATCGGCACCGCCGAGCGGTCGAACCACGGCGCACCGACGAAGACGCGATCGCCGGTGAACGCCTCGAGGACCACGGGGTAGAGGGTGCCCATCAGGATGATCACCGCGAAGACGGTGAGCAGTAGGTTGTTGAAGAGGATCGCACCCTCCCGGCTCGCCAGGGAGTCGAGGCGGGGGGCGGAGACCACGAGGTGAGCGCGGGCCGCAAACAGGCCGAAGGAGGCGACGAGGACCACGAGAAGGAACCCGAGGATGGCGGGGCCGACCGCCGACTGGGTGAACGAGTGGACCGATGCGATGACTCCCGACCGGGTGATGAAGGTGCCCAGCAGGGTGAGGGTGAAGGTGCCGATGACGAGGGCCAGGTTCCATGCCTGGAGCATGCCCCGGCGTCGCTGCACGACCGACGAGTGGAGGAACGCGGTCGCCGTCAGCCAGGGGAGAATCGAGGCGTTCTCCACCGGGTCCCAGGCCCAGTAGCCGCCCCACCCGAGCACCTCGTACGACCACAGTGCCCCGAGCAGGATGCCGAGCGTGAGGAACGACCAGGCGACGAGGGTCCAGCGTCGTGTCCGCTGCAGCCACACGCGAGAGCCGTCGCCGGAGACCAGCGCGGCGATGGCGAAGGCGAACGGCACCGTCATGCCCACATAGCCGAGGTAGAGCATCGGTGGATGCACCGCCATCAGGATGTGGTTCTGGAGCAACGGGTTGGCGCCGACCCCGTCGGGAGGTGCGACGGCGAGGGTGGTGAACGGGTTGGCGGCGGTCGCCATGAGTCCGAAGAAGAAGATGGCGACCATGCCGATCACGGCGAGGGCTCCGACGCCGAGGCGGTCGTCGTCTCCGAGGCTCCGGTACACCGCGGCGGCGAACCCGGCGAGCACCAGACCCCACAGCACGATGCTTCCCTCCAGGGCGGCCCACGCCGAGGCGACGGTGAACAGGATCGGAGTGTCCCTGGCGTGATTGCGGGCGACGTACTCGATCGAGAAGTCGTGGCTGAGAAGGGCGACTTCCAGGACGACGAAGGCGGCGAGGGCTCCGCCGAGCAGGAGTGCCATCGGGAGGCGGGTGGCGCCGCGTGCCGGGCGACCGGCGGCGAAAGCCCGCCAGCCAGCGACGGCCAGGGCGACGGCCCCTCCCAGAGCGATCAGGATCGCCGCCTGGCCAGCGAGCGCGATCACGGGACCGTCGGCGGCGCGCCCGGGACGTAGACGCCGCCGTCCTCGGTGCGGTATTGCTCGTCGTGCTTGATGATCATGGTGTCGGATCGGAACACGGTCCCGTCCCAGGTGCCCTCCACGACGACGCCGATCCCCGGCCGGAACAGCTGCTGGGGCGTGCCGGTGTGCTCCACCATCACCTCGGTGTGGCCGTCGGTGACGGCGAAGCGGACCACGCCGGGTCCCTCCTCGACACCGGGAGCCACCTGGCCGCCGAGGCGAACCCGAGCTCCAGCATCGACGCTGAGTTCCCGGACCTCGCTGGGAGTGCGGTAGTACACGAGGTGATCGCCGAGGGTGAACACCAGGAAGCCGATGAGGACGGCGGCGAGGCCGAGGGCCGGGATCACGAAGGCGGCGTAGCGCCTCATGAGCCTTCGAGGAGGCGCTTCACCTGTCGAAGCCGGCGGGCGAGACGCGCCGCATAGGCGATCAGGGTGCCGTACACGACCAGGTAGGCGGCGATGACCCACGCCCACGCATCGGTCACGACGCACCCCCCTCGGGTCTGCCGACGGCGGCTCCGGCCACCGGCTCGGTGGTGGCGCGCTCCATCGTGAGTCGATCCTCCAGCGCCGCCAGTGCGGTACGACGGATGAGGAGGGCCGCATAAACGGCCGTGAATGCAACGGTGGCCAGTAGGAGGGCGAACAGCAGCGGCGCATCCATCTGCGGACCGTCCGGGCGGATAACCGTCGGCGGTTGGTGGAGGCCGCGCCACCACACCACCGAGAAGTGGACGAGCGGGAGCTGGACGACGGCGAGGATGCCGAAGACCGCCACCCGACCGGCCCGCCGATGCGGGTCGTCGAGCGATCGCCGCACGGCTAGATAGCCCAGATACACGAAGAACATGGCCGCGGTGAGGACCAGGCGAGCATCCCAGGTCCACCAGACACCCCAGGTGGTCTTTCCCCAGATCGAGCCGGTGGCCAGGGCGAGCCCGGTGAATACCACCCCGATCTCGGCCGAGGCGCCGGCCCGGTGGTCCCAGCGGAGGTTCCGGGTGGCGAGGTAGCCGATGCTGCCGATGAGGGTGACTATGAAGGCGACGTAGGCGAGCCAGGCCGACGGCACATGGACGTACATGATCTTCTGGACCGTCCCCTGCACCGTGTCGGTCGGCGCCAGGATGCCGAAGACGAGGGCCGAGACGAGAGCCATGACCGCGGCGATCTCGAGTGGTCGGATCAT
>DATKBG010000244.1:0-12153 GCA_035514255.1 Acidimicrobiia bacterium | reverse complement strand
GGCGAGGTGACCCTGGGTCACAACGTGTCGCTCGGCTACTACGCCCAGGAGCACGAGCAGATCCGCCGCGACGAAACGGTGATGGAGCATGTGCGCTCGGTGGCGACCGGTGAGACCGATCAGACCCTGCGATCGGTGCTCGGGCACTTCCTGCTCGCCGACAAGGTGGATCAGCCCGCCGGGACGCTCTCCGGCGGGGAGAAGACCAAACTCGCGCTGGCCCAGTTGGTGATCGGGCGCCACAACGTGCTCTTGCTCGACGAGCCGACCAACAACCTGGATCCGCAGGCCAAGGAGGCTCTGCTGGCGGCGCTGCACGCCTACACGGGCACGATCGTCCTGGTGAGCCACGACACCGGCTTCGTCGCCGAACTCGGGCCAGATAGGGCGATCCTCATGCCCGACGGTGCTCTCGACTACTTCGACGACTCGCTGCTCGACCTGGTCGCCCTGGCCTGACGGCTAGCTCGACGTCGCGGCTTCGGCCTCGCTCTCGTCGATCTCCTCGGCAGTGACCGCGGCGCCGATGACGCAGCCGTGCTCGTCGAAGAACGGGGCGCAGTAGGTGCGGGTCAGCACCTGAGATCCGTCGGCCCGCGTCACTCTGACGAAGAACGGTCCGGTCGACTCTCCCGAGGCGATCGTCCTGGCCACCGGCGAGTTCGTCAGGTCGAGTGGTGTGCCGTCTGCAAACCGTACGTCGAAGGTGCTCTGGCTCACGGCCAGGTTCCCCGGTCGGTCCTCATTGCGCTCGATACCGAGCAGCTGTCGCTCCCGTCGGTTCATGTCAACGACCCGGGGCGGGTCGCCGGTGAACACGGACACCGCGATCGGCAGGGCCTCCAACACACTGGATCGGAGCCGACGCTCGTAGTCGGCGTCGGCGCTGAGGCGCGCCCGCTCCAGGCCGAGCCCGGCGAGGCGCGCCGTGGCGGTGGCGATCCCGAGGGCACGGGGCGACAGCTTGTCCTCGGCGAGCCCGACAGCGAGCAGGCCGATGACGGTGTCCTTGTCGTCCGGCCCGTGGATCGGCAGGAAGAGGCCGACGGGACTCCCCAGCTGGAGGTACCAGTCGAGATCGGTGTTCTCCAGGTCGCCGATCAGTTCGGGCTCACCGCGGTCGAGTACCCGTTGCGTCAGCGCGGTGGTCGGGGCGGGCGCTTCTGTACCGTCTCCCCTGGTGCTGGCGAATTCGATCTCGCCGTTGCGGTTCCTGACCAACAGGCGACCCGACTCTGCGTCCAGATGCTCGGACAGGATTCGGTGGATCCCGGCGACCATGTGATCGAGGTTGCGTTCGGTGAGCAACTGGGTCACCGCGACGAGCATCTGTGGACCCGCCGGCAGCGTGACGGCTCCGATCTGTCTCTCGTCGTGTCGGGTATCGGTCCCCGCCGACAGCGACCGGGGGAGGATCAGGCTGAGGGTGGCCCCGGTCCCGAGTGATTCGAGGGCGACCACCAGGTCACCCTGGAGCAGCCTGGCGAGGTCTCGGCTCAGGCCGAGGCCGACGCCGAGGCCCTGTGACGAACCCGGGTCGGAGAACACGCGCTCGGCGTCGGCGGAGGCGATGCCCGGACCGCTGTCGGACACTTGCACGGTGACGGTGTCGCCGGCGTGCGCGAATCGAATCTCGACGGCGCCCTCGGGGGCGTAGCGTTCGATGTTCTGGAACAGGTTGGCGAGGATCTGCCTGACGAGTCGACCGTCGGTGTGAGCGACGGCCTTGCGATCGATGGGGACAAAGGTCCGAGATGCCACATCGGGGAACCGTCGCAGCACCTCGTGGGTGAGCGCCTGGAGGTCGATCGCTTCGATCGTCGGGTCCAGGGCACCGCGGGCGATCTTGGCGCCGGTCACCAGGCCGTCGACGATATCGAGCATCTGCTCGGCCTCCTGTCTGCCGAGCGAAGCCAGCTCCCTGGCCTCGTCGTCGTCGATTCGGAGGGAACCGTCTTCGAGCAGGCTGAGCAGGCCGAGCACGGACGTCAGCGGCGAGCGCAATTCGTGCGCCACTCGCTGGAAGGCGGCCTGGTCGGAGTTGGTGGTCGTCATGGTGCCGGACGACGTCGGCTGACGTCGCTCCTCTTCATCCATCGGTAGATCACTCCCCACGCTGAAGCCCCTCGGCGTCGGCTTTTCGCGACCGGGTCGCGAGTGATCACGCCGGTCACCGTCTGCGACAATCAGCCCCATGGTCCCAACTCCGGCAGGCCACGAGTTCCATGTCGTATTACGAGACGGCGGTCTGGCGCACATACGCCCGGTCCGACCGGACGATACCGGATCCCTCGCCGACCTGCTGACCCGCCTCGGTACCGATGGCGCCGACGATCGGATGCGACGACTGCTCGGAGACCGTCCTGCAGAGGCGCTCACCGAGGTGGACTACGAGCAGTCGATGACCTTCGTGGTCGAGGTCGGCGGTGCCGTGGTAGGCGTGGGTCGCTACGAGGCCGCCTCCGATGCGCCGGGCGCCGCCGAGGTCGCGGTGGCGATCGAAGATGCCCATCAGAGCCGCGGCATCGGGACCCAACTGCTCATGCACCTCTCCGCATACGCCGCCGGCATGGGCATCACCGCCTTTCGCGCCTTCGTGCGCCGTGACAACTACGCGATGATGCGGGTGTTTCGCAACTCCGGCTTCCACATGACCCGGGACCTCGACGAAGGGGTGTACCGGGTGGAGTTTCCCGTCGAGCTCACCGGCGAGGTGGTGCGTCGGTCCGGTGAGCGTGAGCAACTGGCGGTGGCTGCCTCGTTGATGCCGATCTTCTACCCGAACGGCGTTGCCATTGTCGGGGCCAGCCGGTCCGAGCGTTCGATCGGGGGCAGGCTGATGCGCAACCTCGTGCGCGGGGGCTTCTCGGGCACCGTCTACCCGGTCAACCCCAATGCGACGTCGGTGGGATCGGTCAAGGCGTATGCCTCGGTGCTCGACATCCCCGATCCCGTCGATCTCGGTGTGATCGTCGTCCCGGCCGCCCATGTTCTCGACGTGGTCCGCGAATGTGCCACCAAGGGGGTACGGGGACTCGTCGTGATCTCGGCTGGATTCAGCGAGACCGGCCCGGAGGGCGTAGAACGCGAGCGGGAACTGCTGCGGATCGTTCGTGACGCCGGCATGCGAATGGTCGGCCCGAACTGCATGGGGCTGTTGAACACCGATCCGGCAGTGCGTCTCGACGTGACTTTCGCCCCAACCTTCCCGCCGCAGGGCAACGTCGGCATGTCGAGTCAGTCGGGGGCCCTGGGCATCGCCATCCTTGATCAAGCGAGGCGGCTGGACATCGGGATCTCGACGTTCGTGTCGGTCGGCAACAAGGCGGACGTCAGCGCCAACGATCTGCTCCTGTACTGGGAGGGAGATCCGGCCACCGACGTGATCGTGCTCTACCTCGAGTCCTTCGGGAACCCGCGTCGGTTCGCCCGCATCGCCCGGCGCATCGCCAGGACGAAGCCGATCGTCGCCGTCAAGTCGGGGCGGACGCTCGCCGGGGCCCGGGCGGCCAGCAGCCACACCGGCGCCCTCGCCAGTGTCGAGGTTGCGGTGGCGGCGCTGTTCCGGCAGGCAGGAGTCATCCGGACCGAGACGATGGCCGAACTGTTCGACGTCACGGCCCTCCTGGCCAACCAGCCGTTGCCGGCCGGTCCCCGGGTGGGTCTGATCACCAATGCCGGAGGTCCGGCGATCCTGGGCGTCGACATGTTGTCGAGCGAGGGACTCGAGGTGCCCGAGTTCTCCGAGGAGCTCCAGGCGAGGTTACGGGGACCGCTCTCGGATGAAGCCGCGGTTCGGAACCCGGTCGACATGATCGCCTCGGCCGGCCCTGAGGAGTACCGGCAGACGGTGCAGGTGCTGCTCGAGTCCGACGAGGTCGACTCGGTGATCGTGGTCTTCATTCCGACCACGCCCGGTGGGTTGGGTCCGGTGCAGAAGGCCGTGGACGAGGCGGTCGCTGCGGGGGCCGGGGGAAAGACCGTTCTTGCGGTGTACATGGAAGCCGATGTCGACTCGATGCCGCGCCCCGGGGACACCTCGACCCGCGTCCCGGTCTACCCCTTCCCGGAGCCGGCGGCGCGTGCCCTGGCCAAGGCCCATCGGTACGCGGCCTGGCGAGCCAGGCCCGAGGGAGAACTCGTTCGCTTCGACGACGTCGACCCGGACGCGGCGCGTACGGTGGTGGCGGGGGCTCTCCAGCGCGACGGCGACGACGGCGTGTGGCTCGACCCGGCCGAGGCCGATGCGCTGCTCGACGCCTACGGCATCCGTCGGGCACGAGCCGCGGTGGCGACTTCCGAGGCCGACGCGGCCGCCCGCGCCGACGAGATCGGCGGACCGGTGGTGGTGAAGGTGTTGGCGCCGAGTGCGCTCCACAAGAGCGATGTCGGAGGGATCGTGCTCGATGTGGAGGGTGCCGACGAAGTGGCGGCGGCCTATCGACAGGTGACCGGCGTGGTCGACGACGCCGAGGGTGCCCTCATCCAGGAGTTCATTCCCGACGGTCACGAGGTCATTGTCGGAATGACCGAGGATCCATCGTTCGGCCCGCTCATCGCCTTCGGGCTCGGCGGTGTCTTTGTCGAGTTGATCGGCGATGTCGCCTTCCGCATCCATCCGATCACCGATGTGGACGCCACTGAGATGATCGCCGATGTCAAGTCGGCCCGGATTCTCGAGGGCTATCGCGGTGGCGAGGCCGGAGACGTCGCCGCGCTTATCGAGATGCTGCTGCGCCTGAGTCAACTGATCGAAGACCTCCCCGAGATCGCCGAAATGGACCTCAACCCGGTCAAGGTGCTCGCGCCGGGAAGCGGACTGCGTGTGGTGGACGCCCGCGTGCGGGTGCGTACGGCGGCTTCGTCGTGGCTCCCGGCCCGTCGCGACCTGCCGGCGTCGGAGCGGGTGTCGGGCTAGACGGATCCGGTGTCCTCCCCGGCCCCGAGCGCAGCCTGGGCGGCGGCGAGGCGGGCAATCGGCACGCGCAGCGGACTGCAGGACACGTAGGTCATGCCGATGCGATGACAGAAGGCAATCGTCGCCGGGTCACCGCCATGCTCGCCACAGATACCGACCTCCAGCTCGGGACGGGCCTTCCTGCCCTCCTTGGTCGCCGACTCCACCAGACGGCCGACGCCGTCGACGTCGAGGGTCACGAAGGGATCCGAGGGCAGGAGGCCCTCGCTCAGGTAGGTGTTGAGGAAGGCGTCCTGGGCGTCGTCCCGGCTGATGCCATAGGTCATCTGGGTGAGATCGTTGGTCCCGAACGAGAAGAAGTCGACGTGCTCGGCCAGATCTGCAGCGGTCAGGGCGGCACGGGGGATCTCGATCATCGTCCCGACGGGTAGGCGTTCGACCCCGGCGCTTTCGGTCTCCTCGTCGATCATCACTCGCATCGGCGCCAGCTCGCGGACGGTGGACACCAGCGGGATCATCAGCTCGAGATGCGGGTTGCCGCCCGCCGCACGGCGTCGTCCCACGGCTTCGATCGCCGCCCGGACCTGGATGCGATAGAGCTCCGGGTGGACGATGCCGAGGCGAACCCCGCGCAGGCCCATCATCGGATTGGTCTCCTCGAGACGGTGAACCGCGGCGATGAGTTCGTCGACGACGGCGGTGCTCTCGCCAGCTGCCTCGAGCGCGGTCCGCTCGGCCATCAGATCGAGGAGAGACGGCAGGAACTCGTGGAGCGGGGGGTCGAGGAGTCGAACCACGACCGGTCGGTCGTCCATCGCCGTGAGCAGGTCCTCGAAGTCGGCGACCTGGGCCTTGTAGAGGTCGTCGAGCGACTGCTGCACGTCCTTGCCGAGGATCACGTTGCGGACGATGGGTAGGCGCTGACCCATGAACATGTGCTCGGTGCGGGCGAGGCCGATCCCTTCGGCGCCCCACTTGACCGCTTCGCTGGCGGCGCGCCCGTCGTCGGCGTTGGCTCTCACCCCGAGCGTCCTCACTTCATCTGCCCAGGCCAGCAACCGCTCCAGTTCCGGACTGAAATCGGGACGGGCCAGGGGGAGTTCTCCCAGGTAGACGTTGCCGGTCGTGCCGTCGAGGGTGATCGTCTCGCCTTCGGTGACGACGGTGCCCCCGGCGGTGAATCGGTGTTCCTCCTCGTCCACGACGAGGCCGCCCACACCGGTCACGGCAGGGGTGCCCATCCCGCGAGCCACGACGGCGGCATGGCTGGTGCGACCCCCATGGCTGGTGAGGATCCCTTCGGCTACCGCCATGCCATGGATATCGTCCGGGGTGGTTTCCCATCGCACCAGCACGACCGGTGTGCCATCGGCTGCCACCTCCACTGCCTTGTCGGCACTGAACACCACCTGGCCACACGCCGCTCCCGGGGACGCGTTGAGTCCGGAGGCGATCGGGGTGGCTTCGACTGGCGTCTTCAGGCTGGGGTGAAGCATCTGCTCGAGCGACGCGGCGTCGACGCGTCGTAGCGCCGTGTCCCGGTCGATGAGTTCCTCGTCCACCATTTCGACAGCCATCCGTACTGCTGCGGGTGCGGTGCGCTCTCCTACCCGGGTCTGCAGGATCCACAGGCGGTTCTTCTCGATGGTGAACTCGATGTCGCACATGTCGCGATAGTGCTGTTCGAGTCCGTCCATGATGGCGAGGAGGTCGGCATGCCGCTCGGGATGTCGACCGGCGAGTGCTCCGAGATCCACGGTGCGGCGGATGCCGGCGACCACGTCCTCCCCCTGAGCGTTGGACAGGTAGTCGCCGTACGGGGTCGCTTCGCCGGTGGCCGGGTCGCGGGTGAAACAGACGCCGGTCCCGGAGTCGTCCCCGAGGTTCCCGAACACCATCATCTGCACGTTGCAGGCGGTCCCCAGGTCCTCGGCGATCCCGTGGAGGCGACGGTACTCACGTGCCCGCCTGTTATTCCATGACTCGAAGACGGCGACAACCGCGGTCCTGAGCTGCTCGAGGGGGTCGACGGGTATCGACCCTCCGCTATCGGCGACGATCTGTTGGAAGAGGCCGGTCGCCTCCTCGAGGTCGGCGGCCGTCAGGTCGGCATCGGTGGCGACCCCACGGCGATCACGCAGACCGGTCAGCGCCTCCTGGAACTTCGCCTCGTCGATGTGCAGGACGACGTTGCCGTAGGTCTGAACGAACCTCCGGTAGGCATCCCAGGCGAAGTGTTCATTGCCGCTCCACGACACCAGCGCGGCGTGGACGTCATCGTTCATGCCGAGGTCGAGGACCGTGTCCATCATGCCGGGCATCGAGAACTTGGCACCTGACCGCACCGAGACAAGCAGCGGGGTCCCGTCGACTCCCCCGAAGGTCCGTTCCGACCTGGCCTCGAGGAGAGCCAGCGCCGACCGGGTGTCATCCCAAACGGGATCGGGCAGCGCACCCTGCGCCAGATGCTCCAGACACGCCTTGGTGGTGAGGGTGAACCCGGGCGGGACCGGCAGCCCGAGGGCGGTCATGGTGGCCAGCCCGTGTCCTTTTCCGCCGAGCAGGTCCTTGCCGACCGCCGCCGCGGAGTCGAAATCGTATGCGTACATGGTGTCAGTCTCGCGTATCGCACACCGCGGAGACGTGGGCCGAAGGTCCTAAGAGGGTGAGCCTATTTGCGGGCGCCCTACGGGTGGCTCCAGGGCACTTCGACCTGGACGGTGGTTCCCGAGCCGGGATTCGACTCGACGGTGTGTCGTCCCCCTGCCTCGGCGGCGCGGCGGGAGATGTTGGTCAGGCCGAGTCCGCCTTCGACGCCCGACGCCTCGAAGCCCTTGCCGTCGTCTTCGACCGCGGCGACGACGCGATCGGACTCGGCCCAGACGCGGATCACGATCCGGCTGGCGTGGGCGTGTCGGAGCGCGTTGCTGAGCGCCTCGCGCACGATGGCGATGAGGTGTCCCGTCGTCTCCGCGTCGATGGCCGCCGTCGCCGGGTCGATGTCCACCTCGACGCTCACCCGGTGTGGGCGTGATAGGTCGGCGACCAGCAGGCGGATGTCGGCCTCGAGATCGCGTCGTGCCCAGCGAGGGGGCCGCAGGTCGAAGATGAACCGCCGCAGCGAGCCGATCGCCGAATCGAGTTGGTCCACCGCTGAATCGATCCGATCTCGGACGGCTCCCGGGTCGCTCTCGAGCTGGGAGAGGGACGACTGGAGGCTCAACCCTACGGCGAACAGGTCCTGGATCAGTGAGTCGTGGAGGTCGCGGGCGATTCGCTCTCGGTCCTCCTGAAGTGCGACCCGGCGCAGGCGCTCTTGGAGCCGGAGGGTGGAGACTGCGGCGCCGGCGGTGACGGCGAGGAATTCGACGAGGGCTTCGTCGGATTCGCTGAAGCCGCCGTCCTTCTCGGTCAGGTACAGATTGCCGAACACGGTCTCACCGGCGCGAACCGGGACACCGAGAAACGCCTTCATCGGCGGGTGGTGCTTCGGGAAGCCGACCGAGTCCGGGTGGTCGGCGATGTCGTCGAGGCGGACCGTGTGTCCCAATCGGGTGATGGTACCGAGCACGCCATGGCCCTTGGGGGGGTCGCCGATCTCGACGACGACCTCTGGCGCGATGCCGTGATGGACGAACTCGCTGAGCCCACCCTGGTCACCGATGACCCCGAGCGCCCCGTAGCGCGCCCCGGTCAATTCCATCGCCGTCGCCACGCTGGCGCGGAGGAGGGCAGCGAGGTCCACCTGCCCGGCCACCGTGGCGGCGGCCTCGACGAGTTCTCGCATGCGCTCTGGCCCAAGGCGTTTCACTACGGCGAGTGTACGGTCCGGTCGCGGCGGGTCGGGAGAAAGGGACCTTCGGCAGGGGGTGCCCCGGAGCCTCAGCGGGTACCGTTCGGCCCATGGCCGCAGCACTCCGGATTCAATTGGTCGATGACCACGAGGTGGTCCGCCAGGGCCTCAAGACGCTCATCGAGGCCGAGGCGGATCTCGACGTCGTCGGCGAGGCGGGCACGGTCGCGGAGGCCATCCGTCGCGTCGGATTCGACACGCCCGATGTCGTCGTACTCGACGTACGGCTTCCCGACGGGACGGGCATCGAGGCGTGTCGTGAGATTCGAGCCCGCTGGCCCGAGACCCGGGTGCTCATGCTCACGTCCTTCGCCGACGACGAGGCACTGTTCTCGTCGATCATGGCCGGAGCCTCCGGCTATGTGCTCAAGCAGATCAAGGGCGTCGACCTGCTCGACAGCATCCGTCGCGTCGGCCGCGGTGAGTCTCTCCTCGATGCCGAGACCACCGAGCGGGCGTTCAGCAGGCTGCGGGGTGAGAGTGCCGAGGATCCGGTGTTGGCGAGGCTGTCACCGCAGGAGCGCAAGATCCTCGATCACATCGCCGAGGGTATGACCAACCGCCAGATCGCCGAGGCGATGTTCCTCGCCGAGAAGACCGTGAAGAACTACGTTTCGAACCTGCTCGCCAAGATGGACATGGGTCGCCGCAGTGAGGCGGCCGCTTACGCTGCTCGTCTCGAAGCGGAGCGAGCCCACCGATACCCCCCGGAGGAGTGGCCGACATGAAGATCCTCGTAGGCGTAGACGAGAGCGACATGAGCAAGCATGCGGTTCGGCGGGCTCTGCAACTCGCCGAGCGACTCGACGCGGAAGTGGAGGTGGCACACGCCGCCTACATACCCGCCACGGTGCTCGCCGCGATGGGTGGGGTTCCCATGAACATGGAGGACATCGTCGCCGGACAGCGGCGGTCCGTGTGGGCCGGCCTCGAGTCTGTGCTCGGCGAGGCGAAGGTGCCCGTCAGTCGCGTCGATCTCGACGGCTATCCCCCCGACGCTCTCACTGACCATGCCGGCAAGTCAGGGGCCGATCTCATCGTGGTCGGCACCAGGGGTCGTGGCCCGATAGCCTCGATGGTGCTCGGGAGCACCAGTCACCGGATCGTGAACAACGCTCCCTGCGATGTCCTCGTCGTTCGTTCCCGGGAGGAGAGCTGACCATGAACGTCCTCGATCTGATGACAACCGATCCGGTCACCACCACGCCCGACGCCAGCCTCAAGGACGCGGCGCGTCTCATGATGGCCAACCAGGTCAGTGGGCTGCCCGTGCTCGATAGTGGCAAGCTCGTCGGAATCGTCACCGAGGGTGACTATCTCCGCCGGGAGGCTGATCGGGAGCAGCCGTACCGACTGTCGCTCCTCCAGGCACTCTTCGGCGGAGGCGACGGTGAGCACGAGGTGGAGAAGGTGTCCGACGTCATGAAGACCAAGGTTCACACCATCGCCCCCGAGGCCACGATCAGCGAAGCGGCTCGGGTGATGGCCAAGCGCAACATCAAGCGGCTCCCGGTGGTCGACGGAGACGGTGCCCTCATCGGTGTGATCAGCCGTGGAGACATCGTCAACGCCTTCACCAAGCCCGACGAGGTGATCGAGGACGAGATCCGTGAGGACGTGGCCGTACGGCTCCTCTTCCTCGACCGCGACGCGATCGGGGTCGATGTGAACGACGGCGTCGTCACCCTGAGCGGTCGCCTCGAGAACCGAACCGAGGCTCATCTGCTCGAAGAGCTCTCGAAGAAGGTGACCGGCGTGGTCAGAGTGGAGAGCAAACTCGAGTTCGAGGTCGACGACGAGAGAATCGGCAAGCGCTACCCGCCCCTCGTTTCGTAGGTTTCGGTAGCCGGGACTCGGTCCTTGGTATTTGGTATTTGGTATTTGGTATTGAGGACCTTATCAACGGACGGCCAACTCACCGGTAGGGCACAGCACTACTAAGTACCAAATACCAAATACCAACTACGAGGCTCGACTTGCGCTCTCGTAAGCGCTCGCGATGAGTCTCGCGACCTCTGTTGGCTTCTCCATGGGCACGAAGTGGGTAGCGCCCGCTACGACGGTGGTTTGGCAGTTTTGGAAGCGGGCGGCGAGCTGCTCCACGAAGTCGAGCGGGTGGCTGTCGGAATCCTGGCCGATGACCAGGGTGACGGGGCACGCGATCTCGGGGAGCCGTTCCCAGGCGGCGTGCGTCGTAGCCGCTCGGTAGAACTCGGCCTCGGTGTCGGGCTGGCATGCCAGACGGCGGCCGCCGTCGGCGGTGGGGACGGTGCCAAACCGCAGGTAGGCGCTCAGGGCCTCGTCCGTCCATCGGCTGAACGGCCCCCGCCCTCGGAAGCGCTGCTCCGCCTCGTCGAGCGAAGTAAAGGTTGCCTGGCGCTTTCGGGCACCCCTGGCCAGTGGATGATCGTCGCCGGGACCGTACGGCCCGGGAAACGTGATCGGCTCGATGAGGACCAGGTGATCGAACGCCCCGGGTCGCAGCACCTCAGCCATGGCGAGCGCCGCCGCTCCTGACGAGTGGCCGACTCCGATGGTGGGTCGGGTGCTGGGGAAGGCATCGAGGACCGCCAGGACGTCGTGTCCGAGGTCCCACCAGTCGAAGGGCGGCTCGCCGACCGTCGAATCGCCGTGTCCGCGCTGATCGATGGCGATCGCCGGCAGACCGGCCAGGTGACCCGTGACGGGCTCCCAGGTCTCTTTACAAAAGCCGGTGGCATGGACAAAGAAGACGAGGCCGGCGATGTCGCTCCGCTGGTCGCTCACCGCGAGTTCGATGCCGCCGGAGGCGACGGTCGGGATCATCACGGCAGGCTACCGGCGCCGGGAAAGTGGTCCAGATCTACCGGGTTTAGGATCGGTCGGCATGCTGTTCACCATCCCGACGATCGAGTCGATCCGGCGCGCTCTCGCCGAGCGCGTGGACCCTGAGACTCCGATCACCGTCGAGGTCGACCTCGACCCGCTCGACCTGCTCCGCGCCGGCGCCGGTTCGGTGGGCACCGCCGTGTACTTCTCGTCCCCCGAGGGGGGCGTATTCGGTGGCCTGGGCGTGTCGCGGCGAATCTCAGGGAGTGGGCCGGACCGCCTCGGTACGCTCGACCGGGCTCTTCAGGACATGCCCGCCGGCGCACCGTGTGCGGTCGGGTTCTCTTTCACCGACGAGGGGCCGGCGTCGGTCGAGTGGGGAGCTTTTGCTCCGGCCACCGTGGTGCTTCCCGAGGTGTGCGCACGCTCAGTGGGAGGCAAGACTCACCTGACCCTGACGCCGCGACGCGGATCCGGTGGCGGCCACCTCGTCGACCTTCTCGCCGGGCTCGAGGCGCCTGGCGGCGTGGGGACGATCGTCGACGCTTTGCTCGGCGTCGAGGCGCGGCCGTCG
>DATKBG010000243.1:0-6970 GCA_035514255.1 Acidimicrobiia bacterium | reverse complement strand
TCGAGCAGTTCCTCACCGACGTCGCCTGGGACCGTGATCTCGACTACCTGGTCCTCGACATGCCACCGGGCACCGGGGACATCCAGATGGCGCTGTCCCGGCTCCTTCCCCAGGCGGAAATGGTGGTGGTGACCACCCCGCAGAAGGCAGCGCAGAAGGTGGCGGCCAGGGTTGCCGACATGGCACGCCGGTCCTACATGCCGGTGGTCGGGGTCATCGAGAACATGTCCGGCTTCACCGCAGACGACGGGCGCACCTACGACCTGTTCGGATCCGGTGGTGGGCAGGAACTCGCTGACGATCTCGGAGTTCCCCTGATCAGCCGGGTACCACTCGACCCCTTCGTCGTCGAAGGCGGCGACGGCGGAAATCCGGTAGTGGTCGCCCATCCGGAGGCTCCGTCGGCCCAGGCGATCATCGCCGCCGCCGCCCGAATCGTGGAACTCGTCCCCCCCGCCGCCGAAGAGACCTGCACCGCCAGGATCGCGGTGCTCATGGAACAGCTCTCAGCCAACAGCTAACAGTCAACAGCTCACAGCCAGACACCCTCTGGCTATGAGCTGTGAGCTGTCTGCCCTCAGTACCAAGTACTAAGTACCAAATACCAAATACAAGGTGTCCGGCGGCCTACGGCCGCCGCCTACCTACACAGCTTCAGTAGCAACTGATACGGGTTGGTCATCGGGCCGCCGCCGGGCTGCAGGCCGAGGTGCAGGTGCGGCGTGCTGGAGGCACCGGTGTTGCCGAGATACCCGATGATCTGGGTGACACCGACGCGAGTCCCGGACGATATCCCCGGGGCGAAGCCGTGCAGGTGGGCGTAGTAGTAGATGTCGCCGCTGTCCCCCCGAAGGTAGAGCTGATTACCACCTGCCCAGTGCCAGGAGGGGCTCCCGTTGATGATCGTCCCGTTCTCCATGGCAACCAGGGGTGTGCCGGTGGCGCCTACGAGGTCCGTCCCGTGGTGGACACCGTTTCGGTACGGACGGGGCTCGAGCCAGGAGTCACGAAACGAGTTGCCGTATCCGGGGGCGATCGGACAGGTCCGCCCGCTCGGATCGATGTGGGCGCTGGTGGCGAAGCCACCCCGACGCGCGGCAGCACGCTGAGCCGCCTCCTGCGCGGCGCGGCGCGCCCGCTCGCGCGCTGCCTCCTCCCGCTCCCACTGCTCGGCGAGAGCCCGGTACTCCGTGTTGATCACCGAAAGCTCTTCGAGCAGGGCATTCATCTGCACCTGGACTTCCGCTGCCTGTTCCGCCTGTACCACCAACAGCTGTTCGAGCTCACCGGTGAGGCGTGACCGATCTTCCTGAAGCGAGACGAGCAGGTTGACCGCGCCGAGGTCCTCGTCGACCAGCGCATCGAGATAGGCGCTGCGGGCACCGAGGATGCCGATCGACTCGGGGCTGATCGCGGTCGCCACCGAGGTGCTCGACCCGAAGTTGATGTACATGTCGAAGGCGCGCTCCTTGGCGCCCAGCTCGGCGAGGGCGATCTCGCGGTCACGATCGGCGATGTCGGCCCGGATCCGCCCTATCCGCGCCAGGGTGTGGTCCTGCTGCAGGGCGATGAAGTCCAGTCGAGCGAGGCGCTCGTCCACCTGGGACTGCTTGGCGTTGACACGGCCACGCGCCTCGTCGAGTTGGGCGCGGGTCACCTCGGCAAAAGCGGCAACGGCCTGGCCCGTCACCGCGGCCAAGACCACGGTGACTATGGCGAACCGTCGCCAGGACCAAAGAGGGGCAGAAGCCAATTCAGCCATACGAACGGCGAGGGTACCCACGTAGCGAAGTTGCGAGGCCAATCAGCAAACGGATACGAGAATCGAGTACGGGTTGGCGAGGGCACCGAAGAGCGAGCCGCCCGGGTACCACCCGAAGTGGAGGTGGGGAGTGCTCGCGTTTCCGGTGGCCCCCACATACCCGACCCGCTGTCCCGCCTCGACCCTGGAACCCGGCGACACGATCGCCGGTGAGGCCATGTGCGCGTAGAACCACAGCCCTCCGCTGTCGCCCAGGATGTACAACTGGTTACCGCCGGATCCGTGCCAGTTGACCTGATACACCCGCCCGGCCTCGATAGCGACCAGGGGCGTCCCGTTGGGCGCCATCAAATCCTGGCCGGAGTGGGTGCGCCCTCCACTGCGCGGTGCGCCCCAGGTGTCGGTGAACGAATGAGCGCCGTCCACCGGACACACCCGGGTCCCGGGCGGCTGAGACGGCACCGAAGGCGGAGGGGCCACCGTCGTCGAAGGAGCGCTCGTGGGAGGCGGCGTGCCCCCGGATGGGGTCGTCGTGGTAGTGGTAGTCGCCGCCCGGGCCAGGAGCTCCTGCCGGCGACGCTCCTCCTCTTCCCGCCGAATACGCTCCTCCTCTTCCCGCCGGATACGCTCGGCCTCCTGCGCGTCCCACGCCGACTTCACGGCCTGGTAGCGATCATTGGCGTCCTCCAGGCGGGTGTAGATCTCCCCGATGAGGGCCTCCATCTCGACGAGCAGCTCAGCCTGCTCGGCGAGCGATCCGTCGACGAGTTCGCGTTGCTGTTCGTAGTCGCTCCGCGACGCCTCGAGAATGTTCACCGCCTGCCGGTCGGTGGTGGCCACCGACTCGTAGTACACCAGGCGAGCCGGGAACGCCCCGACGTCCGCGACCGACACCATCGACGAGCGACTGGCTCCGGCCGTCATGTACATCTCGGCGGCGTGATCGAGGGCGTCGCGTCGCGCCCTATCCAAGGCCCGCTCCCGGGCGGTCAGTTCCACCAGCATCCGGTCGAGGCGATCGCGCAGGACCGCCTCTTGAGCTACCGCCTCGTCGTAGCGAGCGGTCTGGCTCTGCAGCATGTCGGACACCACACGAAGCTCCTGACGCGCAGTATCCACCTCAGCCGGTGTGACCTCGGCTCCGACCGGAATCACCGGGAGCCCGACGAGGAGGACCACGGAGATCGGCAGCCACCGCCTCATGACAGGTCCCCGAGGAGGGGCGGCGAATACCCATCGAGCACGGTCGCATCGATGCGCCCATCCGCCACAAGGGTGCGAAGGTGGGCCGCCACCGAAACGGCAGCGACCGGATGCAGCGCCGGATCGACATCGTGATAGACCATTGCAACTATTCCATCGACCGATGTCGCACCGGCATGAAGGGCCTGAACGATCTGTCGCTCCCGATCGAGGCGGTGGGCGAGGTAGGTGGCCAACAGGTCGTCGGGCTGGTCGATCACCGGCCCATGTCCCGGGTACAGCCGACGCAGCCCGGTGCCGACGAGCCGCTCGAGAGAAGCCAGGTAGGCGCCCATGTCCTCGACCACGACCGTCGATCCACCCATCACGTGGTCCCCGGTGAAGAGGTCGTCACCGAGCCGGAAGCAGATGGAGTCGGGGGTGTGCCCCGGCGTCGCCACCACGCGCAACGACAGACCTCCCACCGCGATCTCGTCGGCGTCGGTCACCGTCCGATCGGCGGCGAAGTCGGGACCGTCGCCAAATCCGACCGCCGGTATGCCGTACTCCTCGGCGAGCGGGTTCGCAGCCGGTGCGTGGTCGGGATGGGTATGGGTCACCAGCACCGCAACCGGACGGAAGCCCGCTATCGCGGCGCGGATCGCATCGCCGTGCTCGTCCGAGCGAGGCCCCGGATCGATGATGGCGACCTCCCCTCCATCATCCACGATCCACGTGTTGGTTCCTGGCCCGGTCATCAGCCCTGGATTCGGCGCGAGGATGCGTTCAACCGCCAACGACGGTGTCCGATCTCGAGGGTGAACCCGGCACGACGACCCGGATGGTGCCGTCCGGTTCTGACACGAGCACCGGTTCGATGGGTTGCGGTTTCGCCGCAGCCGCGTGGGCCAGGATCGCGTTCACATCACCCAGATCGGCCAGCAACTCCAGGTGAACCCTGGTGGGGAGCTCGATCAGCCACTGCCCGCCCGCGGTGCGATCGAGGGCGACCGACGGTCTCACCCACTCGGGTTCGAATACTTCGACGTCATCGGTACGCGCCGAGGCGTCGGCCGGGACCGCAGCCACGAAGAACCGGGTGTCGAATCGCTTGGGGAGGCCAGCAGGGGTGATCCAATTGCTCAAATAGTGCAGCCGATCCGCATCGAACATCGCTCCAAGCTCGGTGAGGGCGTAGAACAACGCCTCTCCCTCGGGTAGGGGCCCGTCGAGTTCCGGTCGCGTCAGGGCGATCCCGGCCTCCTCCGACAGCTCACGCAACGCCGCGGCCCTCCACGGAAGCTCCTCAGCGTCTCCGCTCCAGCGCACGACCCGGGCTGCAGTGGCACCGCGATCGGCGTCGTCCACGGACCCACCGGGAAACACCCTCGCCCCGGCCATGAAGCGGGCAGACCGATCCCGCCGCACCAGCAGGGTCTCCACGCCACCGGCCGCGGGACGCACCGCGATCACGGTTGAAGCAGGACGTGGATGGACGACGGCGGAACCTGCGGGGGACACGAGCCGAATATAGGTCCGTTCCCGGGCTGTGAACACCCCCGAGAGTTTCGGGGGTGTGTCGACCTACTCGGCGGAGGTGGCGGCGAGGCGGCGTGACACCACCTGGCGGCGCTCCAACTCGGTGAGTCCCCCCCAGATGCCGTAGGGCTCGCGGATCTCGACCGCGAACTCGAGGCACGGCTCCTGGACGGGACAGACCCGGCAGATCGCCTTGGCCCGTTCCTCGCGACGCTCCCGATCATCCTTGCGTTCCACCGCGCTCGGTGGGAAGAACAAGTACGAGTGGTTGCCCCTACACAGACCGTCCACCTGCCATGAACGATCGATCGCACCGATGTCGAGCACTACCGCCTCCTCGATCCCGTAGCCGCCAGCGGCGGCGACGCTAGCAGGAGGTGCCCCTCAGGGCCAGGGAAAAGCTGCCTGGGCCCTTCCTGGCGGCCTCAACCGATCAGGTCGGATCGACGAGGAGCACGACACCGCGGACGGCAACCACCGTTACCGGATCGCCGTTGCCGATGTCCGCCGCTCTGGTGGCTCGCGCCTTCCAGCGGGCGCCGTCGAGATCCACCAGACCCTCCGGATCCAGAGCACCCACCGCCGTGCCCATCCGACCGATCAGGTGGTCCCGGCCGATCGTCTGCGTGGCAAAACGGGTGCGGGCAACGGTCGTCAGAGCGATAGCGAAGAAGGCAGCGGTGGCCAGGACAATCAACACCACGGTCCACCAGGCAGGGGTGAGGGTCTCGTCGCCGCCGACAAAGCGAAAACCGGCGAACCCGAGCACAAGGGTGCCAAGGACGCTCTTCCAACCGAGATCGTTGCGCTGAAACTCGACGACATAGAGCACCACCGCCAGGACCGTGGCGCCGATGGCTGGCCACCACACCGGCAGGGTCGCCATCCCGTGCCCGGCCAGGAGCAACATGATCGCCGCGATGGCGGCGACGATGCCCGGACCCGCTGCGTAGAACTCGAAGACGATGAGGGCGAGCCCGAAGACAAGGAAGGCGAACACGGTCGCCGGCTGGGTTCCGACGGCGAGCACCCGATCGACCAGGCCGGGTTCGATGAACCGCACCTGATGAAGCGGCACGATCGAGGCCACCCCATCCACCACCTCGGTACGCGCCGTCTCGAGGATCACCGTCTCACCGGCGACGACGACCTCCATTCCGTGCAGTCCGACCACGAACTGACCTATCGAAGGGACGATGAGGTCGACCAGGCCGACGATCGGGCTCTCGCTCACCACTACCCGATCACTTCTGGCTCCCGATGGCAGAGAAGGAGCAAACTCGTCGACCATCGTCTCATCGTCTCCGCCAGCCACGACCGGAAGGGTCGGCCCGATGACCGTACCGGGGGCGGCGCCGCTCAGCGGAGCTGCCGCCACCACCAGAGCAGCACCGCCGCGTGCCGAGGCAGGTGCCGGCCCCAACCACACGGCGAGCGGTACCGGCGGATCGGACACGACCTCGAGGAGCCGCTCGATGTCATCGGACAACACCACGCCCGAATCCATCTGCAGGACAACGAGGTGGGCGTCGGATTCGAGTACCGCCCCCACTATGAAGCCGATCGCCCGCGCATCGAGGTTGCCGCGCACCACGACGACATCGACTCGCGATTCTGTTCCGGCGATCGCCGGAAGGGCGAGCAAGCCAGCAGCACACCCGACGATGAACAGGAGCAGCCGACGCAGCATGACCCCATGGTACGAGCGGTGCCGGGCGGCAAAGGTGGGCCGCTAGCCTGACCTCCGATGCCGACCATTCTCCTCGTCGCCGATGCCCCCTGGGTCGTCAACGACGTGCTGGCGAGCCTCGCCGACCGGGCGTATGAGATCAGCCATCTGGACGACCCGCGGCAAGTCACGGACCGCCTTGCCGCCGACAAGCCCGACGCCGTCCTCGTCGACCTTCAGGTCGGGTCGATGGGTGGCATGGCCGTGTGTCGCGAGGTCAGATCCACGGGGGACGATGCACCGCCGGTGATCCTGTTGCTCGACCGCGACGCCGATTCGTTCCTGGCAGGACGCTCAGGAGCGGTCGCCGCAGTCCGCAAGCCCTTCTCGTCAGATGCGCTCCGCTCCGCCATCGACGCCGCCGTTGGCGCCGACACTCCGGCCTAGATCACCGGCAGGCGAAGTCCTCGGTCGGGATCGGCACTTCGAACGCCATCTCCAGCGTGGTGTCGCTGCCCGCTAGGTCAGACAAGACGACCGTTCCGGTGGCCACACCGCCGTCCGTGCTGATGATCGGACCGTCGGCCGGGGCTCCGGACTGGATGTCCGTCCAGGAGCTGCCGGTCATCATCATGGCGCCGCCACTGAAGATGCCCTCCGGGCCGAACCAGCTCACATCGTGCGTGTCGCCGCCGGCGAAGGTGTAGACCACCAGGTCGAGCTGCACCCGACCGTCAGGGCTGGAGCCGAGCGCTTGCATCTCCAGGTCGAAGTCCAGATCCTCGTCGTACTCGCACTTGAGCACCATGTCGAAGGCG
>DATKBG010000242.1:0-5377 GCA_035514255.1 Acidimicrobiia bacterium | reverse complement strand
TACTTGGTACTTGGTACGCCCACCGGAGGTGGGCGCTGATGGAGTTTCCCTTGCTTTCGGTGATCGTGGTGGCGCCGGTGGTGGTGGCGGTCGCCGTGTTGCTGGTGCCCCGGAGCCGACCGCAACTGGTGCTGCCGACGGCCGTCGCCGGGACCACGGTGGTGTTCGGGCTGACGGTGTGGTTGCTGATCGCTTTCGAGACCGGCAACGGTGGGTTCCAGTTGGTCGAGCGGGTGACCCTCTACCAATCGTGGGGGGTGGCCTGGCACCTCGGGGTCGATGGCATTTCGCTCTTCCTGGTGGTCCTGACCGGGCTGCTGTTTCCGATCGCCCTCGCCGCCTCGACCTCGATCACCGATCGGCTGCGTGGCTACCTGGTGTCGATGCTCGTCCTCCAGGCGTCCATCTTCGGGGTCTTTCTCTCCCTCGACCTGCTCGTCTTCTTCGTGTTCTGGGAGGCGATGCTCATCCCGATGTACTTCATCATCGGCATCTGGGGTGGAGAGCGCCGGGTGCACGCCGCCATCAAGTTCGTCCTGTACACGGCGCTGGGCTCGGCGGTGATGTTCGCTGGCATCCTCGCCCTGGCCGTGGTCGGCGGGTCGGGTGGTCCCTCGTTCGACTTCGTCGAGCTGCTCGGCGCCGACATAACCCGGACCGCCCAGATGTGGTTGTTCGCTGCCTTCGGGCTGTCGTTCGCCATCAAGGTGCCGGTGTTCCCCTTCCACACCTAGCTCCCCGACGCTCACGTCGAGGCGCCGACCGCGGGCTCGGTTGTCCTCGCCGGTGTGTTGCTCAAGCTGGGCACCTACGGCCTGCTCCGCTTCAACCTGACGCTGTTTCCTGAGGCGGCGGTGGAGTTCATCGTGCCGCTGGCGGTGCTCGCCGTCGTCGGCATCGTCTACGGCGGCATCGTCGCCATCGTCCAGCCCGACGTGAAGCGGCTGGTGGCCTACTCGTCGGTGAGCCACATGGGGTTCGTGCTGCTCGGGATCGCCGCCCTCACCACGTCGAGCCTCCAGGGTGGGGTCATCCAGATGGTCAGCCATGGGATCACCACCGGAGCCCTCTTCCTCCTGGTCGGGATGATCTACGAGCGGCGACACACCAGGGAGATCGCCCAGTTCGGGGGTCTGGCCACCGTGATGCCCGTCTACGCCGCCGCCTTCCTGGTCACCGCCTTCGCCTCGATCGGCCTTCCGGCTCTCAACGGGTTCGTCGGCGAGTTCATGGTGCTCATCGGCTCATTCCTCACCCTGCCGGTCTACGCCATCGTCGGCGCCACCGGTGTGGTGCTCGCCGCGGTGTATCTGCTGTGGGCCTACCAGCGGATGTTCACCGGCGAGATCACGGTTGAGGAGAATCGCGGGCTGAGTGACCTGAGCATCCGCGAGCGCTTGATCCTGGCCCCGCTGCTGATCCTCATGCTGGTCATGGGCCTCTACCCGAAACCGGTACTCGATCGCATCGAGCCATCCGTGGATCACCTGATCGAGCGCATCGAGCAGACCACCGACTACCGCCAACCGGAGCCAGGACAGTGAAGCGTCGCCAGTCGCCCGTCGCCCGTCGCCCGGAGGCTTCCGGCCTGGAGGTTGGTTTATGAACCTCGATTTTCTTGCTGTTGCTCCCGTGGTTGCGCTGACGGTTGCTGTCGTCGCTTTGCTCATGATCGACGTCCAGTTGAAGACCCCGAACCCGCGCTGGTGGGCGGCGTGGGCGGTGTTCGGACTCGGTGGCGCGACCGTCGCTTCGGGGTTCCAGTGGGCCACCCACCGCGGCGGCGACGGCGCGCGCTACTTCACCGACATGATCGTGATCGACGGGTTCTCGTCATTCGCCGGTCTTGTGGTGTTCCCGGTGTCGGCGCTGGGACTCGTCGCTGCCTGGCCGCTCGCCCGGTCGCTGGGCAAGCGCGGCGCCGAGTTCGTGACGCTGGTCCTGGTGGCAGCCGCGGGTGCCCACCTGATGGCGGCGGCCAGCAACCTGATCGTGCTGTTCATCGCCCTCGAGGTTTTCTCGATCAGCCTCTACATCCTCGCTGGCTTCACCCGGACGCGGCCCGATGCCGACGAGGCCGCCCTCAAGTACTTCCTGCTCGGAGCGCTCGCCTCGGCCATCTTCCTGTACGGGGTGGCGCTCACTTTCGCCTCAACGGGTACCACCGACCTCGACGGCATCGCCGAGTTCCTCGGATCGAGGATCATCTTCCGCCCCGGGATCCTCGTGGTCGGCATCGGGCTGGTGGTCGTGGGGCTCGCCTTCAAGGTGTCGGCGGTGCCATTCCACGCCTGGGCACCCGACGTGTACCAGGGGTCGCCGTCGGGGATCACCGGCTTCATGGCCGCCACCGCCAAGGTGGCCGGCTTCGCTGCTCTCGCCCGGCTGCTCACCACCGCCTTCGATGCCCGTGCCGCCGACTGGGTGCCGGCCGTGGCGGTGCTCGCCGCCGCGTCCGTGGTGGTCGGCACCCTGCTTGCCCTCGCCCAGAGCGACATCAAGCGAATGCTGGCCTACTCGTCGGTTTCCCATGCCGGATTCGTACTGACCGCCCTGGTGGCCAGCGGTGCCGGTGTCGAGGCCATGTGGTTCTATCTCGCCGCCTACGCCGTCGCGGTGGTCGTCGCCTTCGGGATCGTGGGTGCCGTGGCCGGCGGGGATTCCGGCCGGGTGAGCCTCACCGACTTCGCCGGGTTGGGGAAGCGGTCCCCCTGGATGGCTGGCGGTCTGACGCTGATGCTGCTCTCGATGGGTGGCATCCCGCTCACCGCGGGGTTTGTCGGCAAGGTCGCCGTGTTCCGTGTCGCCATCGACGCTGGCTACATGTGGCTGGTGATCGTCGGGTTGGTGGCAGCCGTAGCCGCGCTGTTCTTCTACCTTCGGGTCGTGGTCCTCATGTACATGCAGCCGGCCGATCAGGACACGCCGATCGCGGTGTCGCCGGGCATGCGTCTGGTCATCGGGGTCGGCGGGGTGCTGACGCTCGGCCTTGGCGTCGCTCCGTGGCCGCTGCTCACCTGGCTGGCCGATGCGCTCCCCCTCTGACCGGAGGTTCGGCGCTACCGCGATAGCGGTCCTGATCGCCGTTCCGCTGCTGCTCGGTGCCGTACGGATCACCGGGCAGGTGATCGTCACCGAGACAGATACCGTCGCCGAGGACCTCTACGCCTTCGCGGAGGGGGTCATCATCGAGGGTGTCGTCGAGGGCGACCTCATTGTTGTCAGCGGCGACCTCACCATCAGGGGCACTGTGGAAGGAGATGTCCTCGGACTGGTCGGCGGTCCGGTTCGCATCGACGGCACCGTCGGTGGCTCAGTACGCCTCGTGGCCACTTCGGTCGAGGTCAACGGCTCCGTCGGCGGCGACGTGGCCACCCTCACCGGCGACACCCGCATCGGCGGCTCGGTCGGAAGGGACCTGTTGACGGTGTCGGCCCGGGTGCGGGCCAGCGGGACGACGGGTCGGGACCTGCGTGGTCAGGCACTGCGCCTGACGATCGACGGGCAGATCGAGCGGCATGTCGTCGTCGAGGCGGATCGGTTGTCGGTGTCGGGTGGTTCGCGAATCGGTGGCGACCTCACGTACGACTCCCCGTCGGAGGGCCGCATCCATCCGGACGCGGTGGTCGCCGGGAATGTCAGCCACCGTGACTCGCTCACCCCGGTGTGGACGCGGGCCATCCTGCGGGCCGTCGGCATCCTGTCGCTGTTCGCCTTCATCCTCGGCGGCCTGGTGGCCATGTGGCTGTTCCGGGCAACGTCGGAGAAGGCGGTGGAGGCGGTGGCGGCCCGACCCGGCCGGGCGGCGCTCGTCGGCTCGGGACTCGTCCTGCTCCCACCGATCGCCGCGCTACCGCTGTTCTTGAGCCTGGTCGGAATCCCGATCGCCCTGGCCATGCTGCTGGCGTGGGTCGGGGCTCTGTTCTTCGGCCCCATCCCGGCCGTGACCGAGGTGGGTCGCCGCCTCCTGCGCAGCCGGGCCAGTCTGGCCGGGGGTCTGGTTGTCGGCGCGCTCCTCCTGCGGGGCACCATGTGGCTGTTGCCGCTCATCGGGGGCCTGGTGTACGTGGTCGCCCTGGTCACTGGCCTCGGCGGCTACGGCATGGCGGCGTGGGATCTACGGAGACAGCACGCGGCGGGTTGAGTCAGGGCTGTGCTGGCTCGTCCCCTCTCCCCAGGTAGGGTCGTCGTAGCAACGAGGGAGTGGGAATTTGCGGATTGGCATGATCGCCCAGCTGAACGGGCGGCCCGACGGCCCGACGCCAGCGCCGACGTGGGAGTCGGTCCGCGGGTTGGCGCGAGCCGCCGAGGAGGTCGGGTTCGACAGCTTCGTTTTCGAAGACGCGCTGTTGTATCGGGGCCCGCAGTCCACGAACGGGTGCTGGGAGTCAATGTCGATCGCGGCGGCCCTGGCGGTCGCCACCGAGCGGATCGAGTTCGGTCAGTCAGTGATCAACGCTCCATACCGGTCGGCGGCGATGATCGCCAAGATGGCCGAGACCATCGACGAGATCTCGGGTGGTCGGTATCTATTCGGGATCGGCGCCGGAAACACCGAGGACTCCGACTACGAGGCGTTCGGGTTCCCAACCGATGCGCGCTACTCGAGGTTCGCCGAGGCGATCCAGATCATCCATGCTCTGCTCAAGACCGGAGCGGTCGACTTCGATGGGGAATACCACTCGGCCCGGCAGGCCGAGTTGGTGTTGCGGGGGCCCCGACCGACCGGACCGCCGATCATCATCGCCGCTTCGGGTCCCAAGATGATGCGGCTTACCGCCCGATACGGCGACGTATGGAACTGGTGGTGCGCCGATCCTGGCGACTCCGGTCCGCTCGTACCGCTCATCGAGCGGCTGAATGGCGCCTGCGGGGAAGAGGGCCGGGATCCCGCATCGCTGGGCCGGACCGTCGATCTGTACACGGTCGATCCGATGGGTCGAGTCGAAACAGAGGAGGCGAAGGTGCCCGGTTCACCCCTGGTTGGGTCTCCCGAGGAGATCGCCGAGGCCATTCTCGGATTCCAGTCGTTGGGGTTCGACGAAGCGCGATGCAACCTCTATCCGAGGACGGTGGACGCGGTCGAGGCTATGGCGCCGGTCGTGGAGCTGGTGCAGGCCGGCTGAGGCCTACGTGGACCGGGGACGGCTGAAACAGACCGCCGAGCCGATGGGCACTCTGGCTGGTGGCTGGTGGCTGGTGGCTGGTAGCTATGAGCTGTCAGCTGTGAGCTTCTTGGGAAGCACCATCACGTCGGTGATTTCCCAGCGGGTGGCGTCGCCCGGGTTGAAGATCGGGTCGGGTCCGTGTCGCGCCATCAGTCGGCGGCCCCCCTCGACGTGCAGGGTCACCAGCTGATCGTGCCCGTAGAACTCCC
>DATKBG010000241.1:0-2402 GCA_035514255.1 Acidimicrobiia bacterium | reverse complement strand
GTGGAGGGCCTCGCCCAGCGCATCGTGGCGGGGGACGTGCCCACCTCGCTGTCCGACAAGAAGCTGCTCCAGCTCGACATCTCGTCCATGCTGGCCGGCGCCAAGTACCGGGGCGAGTTCGAGGAGCGCATGAAGGCGGTCATCAAGGAGATCACCGAGGCCGAGGGCCGCTACGTCATCTTCATCGACGAGATGCACACCATCGTGGGCGCCGGCGCCGCCGAGGGCGCGGTGGACGCGGGCACCATGCTCAAGCCGATGCTCGCCCGGGGTGAGCTACGCATGATCGGCGCCACCACCCTCGACGAGTTCCGCAAGCACATCGAGAAGGACGCCGCCCTGGAGCGCCGCTTCCAGCCGGTGCTCGTCGAGCCGCCCAGCGTCGAAGAGGCGATCGGGATTCTGCGCGGTCTCAAGGACCGCTACGAGGTCCACCACGGCGTGCGCATCACCGATGCCGCCCTGGTCGCCGCCGCCGTGCTCTCCGACCGCTACATCACCGGTCGCCACCTCCCCGACAAAGCCATCGATCTGATCGACGAGTCCGCCAGCCGCCTGCGCATCGAGATCGACTCGATGCCGGAGGAGATCGACGAGCTGGAGCGACGCCGCCGCCAGATCGACATCGAGCGCGCTGCCCTCTCCAAGGAGAGCGACGCCGCCTCGGCCAAACGCCTGGAAGCGCTCGCCGAGGAGTACGAAGGACTCTCTACCGAGGTGGACCGCCTCATGGAGCACTGGAGCGCCGAGAAGGATGCGATCGCCGCTCTGCGTGACACCAAGGAGCGGGTTGAGAGCGCCCGTACCGAGTCGGAGCGGGCCGAACGGTCCGGCGACCTACAGCGCGCCGCCGAACTGCGATACGGGACCATCCCCAACCTGGAGACCTCCCTCGACGAGCAGCACCAGGCTCTCGCCGACCTCCAGGCGGAGATGACGATGCTCAAGGAGGAGGTCGACGAGGAGGACGTCGCCCAGGTGGTGAGCCGCTGGACCGGGGTCCCGGTGTCGCGGCTCCTTGAGGGCGAGGTCGAGCGGCTCATCCACCTGGAGAAGCAACTCCACGAGCGGGTCGTCGGCCAGGACCCCGCCGTCGCCGCCGTCGCCAACGCCATCCGACGCTCCCGCGCCGGGCTCGCTGAGCGGGGCCGCCCCATCGGGTCGTTCCTGTTCCTCGGCCCCACCGGCGTCGGCAAGACGGAGCTGGCCCGAGCCCTGGCCGAGTTCCTGTTCGACGATGAGCGAGCCATGGTCCGCATCGACATGTCCGAGTACATGGAGCGCCACGCCGTCAGCCGCCTCATCGGCGCCCCGCCCGGCTACATCGGCTACGAGGAGGGCGGGCAGCTGACCGAAGCGGTACGCCGCCGCCCGTACTCGGTAGTCCTGCTCGACGAGGTGGAAAAAGCACACCCCGATGCGTTCAACACGCTGCTCCAACTGCTCGACGACGGGCGACTCACCGACGGGCAGGGCCGCACGGTCGACTTCTCCAACGCCATCCTGATCATGACCTCCAACCTCGGGTCCGAGCTGATAACCCACGGGATCGACGACGATGAGATCACCGAGCGCGTGATGGCGGTGGTGCGCCAGCACTTCCGCCCCGAGTTCTTGAACCGGCTCGACGACACCATCGTGTTCCGTCGCCTCACCCAGGAGGATCTGCGCCAGATCGTCGCCATCCAGATGGAAGGCCTGCGCCGTCGCCTCGCCGGGCGGGATATCAGTCTCGAAGTCACCGAAGACGCGATGACCTGGCTGGCCGAGCACGGCTACGACCCGGACTACGGGGCGAGGCCGCTAAAACGACTCATCCGCACCGCCATCGAGGACCGGCTCGCGCTCGAGTTGCTCGAAGGCAGGGTGACGGCTGAGTCGACGGTGACCATCGACGTCGAGGGTGAGGAGTTGGCGATTCGCTGAGGTCGGGGGGCGTAGACATCCCCGAAGAGGGAGGTGAATCGGCCCGAAGGGTCCGGATGGAAGGGGCCAACCCTCGGCAGACAACCACCTGCTCGCGACATGCCTGACACCTGCCAGAAACCGAAGCGATCGGAGCGCGACATCGGGTCAGGTCGTGGGGCGCCGCCAAGCCCCCATCGGCCGCTCAGTGAACGGCACGCCAGGGATGGGGGCCGCGGTGTACAGTTCGGCTGAACAAGAGCCGGGGGACGCTCGAACAGTCGCCTCGCGACACCGATGGGAGCAACCAAGTGAGACGCTTTGCTCTGATGATTGCGATGCTGCTGGTCGTCGCCGCCTGTGGCGATGGCGGCGGATCAACCACCACGACCACCACGGGTACCACCGCGACGACTACGCCGGATTCGGGAGGGGCGGTAACCAGCCTGCAAGACGTGCGGTCGGCGACCGTACAGATCGTCGCCCGAGGCACCTTC
>DATKBG010000240.1:0-2850 GCA_035514255.1 Acidimicrobiia bacterium | reverse complement strand
TAGCCCGCTCGAGGAGGTCGAGTCGCTCGAGCAGCTCCGGGCGCTCGAGCACGGCATCCGCATCCGGGTCCTCGAGGGCGGCCGACCGACCCCCGGGGTCGACACCCCGGAGGATCTCGAGCGGGTGGAGAGGTTGATGAGCGAGACGTAGGGTGCGGCTTGCCGCACCGTATGGGGAGATTCAGCGTTGATGATCGGTGCGGCAAGCCGCACCCTACGATCTGAGGGACCGAGGAGGCATCGACAATGGCGACCAAATACATCTTCGTCACCGGCGGCGTGGTCTCGTCCCTGGGCAAGGGCGTGGCGGCGGCCTCGGTCGGGGCGATCCTCGAGGCACGGGGCTTCTCGGTGACCATCATGAAGTTCGACCCCTACGTCAACGTCGACCCCGGGACCATGTCCCCCTACCAGCACGGGGAGGTCTTCGTGACCCTGGATGGCGCCGAGACCGACCTGGATCTGGGGCACTACGAGCGGTTCACCCACACGCGGACCTCCAAGAAGCACAACTACACGACCGGTCAGATCTACCAGGCGGTGATCGAGAAGGAGCGTCGGGGCGACTACCTGGGCAAGACGGTCCAGGTCATTCCCCACATCACCGACGAGATCAAGAGCGCGATGCGCAGGGTGGCCGACGACGTGGACGTCGTCATCGTGGAGGTCGGAGGCACCGTCGGCGACATCGAGTCCCTCCCGTTCCTCGAAGCGATCCGGCAGTTCCGCCTCGACGTGGGCCGCAACAACGCAATCAACATCCACCTGACCCTGGTCCCCTACATCGCCGCCGCCGACGAGCTCAAGACGAAACCGACGCAGCACTCCGTGCGCGAGCTCCGCGCCATCGGGCTCAGCGCCGACGTCCTGCTCTGTCGCGTCGACCGGCCGCTGCCCGAGGAGCTCAGACAGAAGATCGGCCTGTTCTGCAACCTGCCCGCGGACCACGTGATCGCGGCTCGTGACGTGCCCACGATCTACGAGGTTCCCCTGGTCTTCTGCCGCGAGGGCCTCGACGAGATCCTGCTCGGCCTCCTCAACCTCCCCCGGTACGAACGGGACATGGGACGGTGGGAGAGTCTGGTCCACAAGATCAAGCATCCCGGAAAGCAGGTCCGAATCGGGATCGTCGGCAAGTACGTGGAGCTCCCGGACGCCTACAAGAGCCTCAACGAGGCCTTGATGCACGGCGGCATCGCCAACGACGCCGCGGTGGAGCTGGTCTACATCAACGCCGAGGAGATCGAGAGCGGCCACTGGCCGCGTGAGGTGTTCGACGTCGACGGCCTGCTCGTGCCGATCGGATTCGGCACCAGGGGCTCCGAGGGCAAGATCAAGGCGATCCGCTACGCCCGGGAGCACGAGGTGCCGTTCTTCGGCATCTGCCTCGGGATGCAGTGTCTCGTGATCGAGTACGCGCGGCACGTGTGCGGCATCGAAGGCGCCACCTCCTCGGAGTTCGATCCCGAGACGAACGAGCCGGTCATCTACAAGCTGCGGGACCTCCTCGGCGTCGAGGAGATGGGCGGCACCATGCGCCTCGGGGCCTACCCGTGCCGCGTGCAGCCCGGAACCCTGGCGGCCGAGGTCTTCCGGACCGAAGAGATCCAGGAGCGGCATCGTCACCGGTACGAGGTCAACCAGAAGTACCTTCCGAAGCTGAAGGAGCACGGACTGGTCGTCTCGGGCCTGTCCCCGGACGGGAAGTTCGTCGAGATGGTGGAGCTTCCCGGCCATCCGTGGTTTCTCGGCTGCCAGTTCCATCCCGAGTACCAGTCGAGGCCCACCGATCCCCATCCCCTCTTCGTCTCCTACATCGCGGCCGCCCTCGAAGAGCGCGAGGCGCGCCAGCGACCCGAGCGGGCCCGGGAGCGCGAAGCCGTCGCGTCCGAGACCGTGGCTTGAACCCCGTCGAGCTCACGAGCGGTATCCGGGTCGGGGGAGACGACTTCCCCTTCATCGCCGGGCCCTGTGTGATCGAGAGCGAGGAACGCTCTCTCGAGGCTGCCCGTGCGTTGGCAGCCATGGCCCACCGGCTCGGCCTGCGTCTGATCTTCAAGTCGTCCTTCGACAAGGCGAACCGCAGCGCGCTGCAGAGCTTCCGGGGGCCGGGGCTCGACGAGGGGCTCCGCATCCTGAGAGCGGTGAAGCGGGAAACGGGGCTCCCGATCCTGACCGACGTCCACGAGCCCCATCAGTGCGAAGCCGCGGCCGAGGTCTGCGACGTCCTCCAGATCCCCGCGTTCCTCTGCCGCCAGACCGACCTGCTGTTGGCTGCCGCCCGCACGGGCCGGGCCGTGAACATCAAGAAGGGACAGTTCATGGCGCCACGGGACATGCGCCTCGCGGTCGAGAAGGTCACGGCGGCCGGGAACGGCCGGGTCACCGTCACCGAGCGCGGATCGAGCTTCGGCTACGGGAACCTGGTGGTCGACATGAGGGTCTTCGACATCCTGCACGACCACGGGATCCCGGTCGTCTTCGACGCCACCCATTCGCTTCAGCTCCCCGGAGCCGGAGACCGAACCACCGGCGGCGATCGCCGGTTCGCCGAACCGTTGGCCCGGGCCGCCGTGGCGGCGGGAGCAGACGGGCTCTTCATGGAGGTCCACCCCGACCCCGCGAGCGCGAAATCCGATCGGGAGACCCAACTCCCCCTGGACCGCGCCGAAGCCCTCGCCATCGCCTGCCTCGAGATCCGCCGGACGCTGAACGCCTCGGTACCGCTGGCGTAGCCCCGCCTCTCGCTGTTGCTTTTCTCGATCCCCGAAGGTATCCTTCCGCCTCCCGAACCCTCGTCGGGGCGTAGCTCAGTCTGGCAGAGCGCACGGTTCGGGTCCGTGAGGCCGG
>DATKBG010000239.1:0-15247 GCA_035514255.1 Acidimicrobiia bacterium | reverse complement strand
CTCATCGGTGCCCGGCCGGGGGACACCCTGTCGGTGCGCATCGGCGGCCAGCGTCTCGAACTGCCCTGGGCCGACACCTATGGGTCCGAGGGTTCCCGGATCGTTCACGTCGACTCGTACGGGCTGATGGCATTCGCCGTGTCCGGTGGGCGCGCCGACGAGGTCCTCAGCATCAGCGAGGGCTTGTCGGTCGGCCTGGGGGCTGCCGGGGGCGCTCAGTCCAGTGAGACGAGCTGAATGACGAACACGGTGCCGGCCGCCGCGATCAGGAGGAGCAGGGCGATGAGGGCGAAGACGGTGGCGGGGCGCATCGGTTGGACGACGATACTCGCATGACGGTCCTGTTCCTCTCCCGGACCGACTGCTCGCTTTGTGAGGCTGCATTGCCGATCGTCACGGCGGTGTGTCGTCGTCGCCACGATCTCGAGGTCATCGACGTCGCTGGAACCGCCTGGGAACAGCCATACGGCGACCGCCTCCCGGTAGTGATCGTCGACGGCGCCGTGGTCCTCGCCGGCCACTTCACCAAACGAGACGTGAAGCGGGCGCTTGGACGGCCGGCTTCGCCGGCCGGTACTTAGTACTTGGTAGTTGGAGGAGCGGGCAGCTCACAGTCAACAGACGCATCTTCGCTTGCTGCTTGCTGCTTGCCCCGTGAGCGGTTTGACCGCCGCAGATGGCTCCTAACCTCGCAAAGGTGAAGTCTTCAGTCCCAGCCGTCACGGTGCAGCGCCTGCCCGTGTACCTCAGGTGCCTCGACGAGCTTCCGCCGGGCCAGACCTCGGTGTCGTCGGAGGAACTCGCCGCTCGGGCGGGTGTCAACAGCGCCAAGGTTCGAAAGGACCTGTCCTACCTCGGTTCCTACGGCGTGAGAGGCGTCGGATACGACACCGAGCATCTCCGCCTCCAGATCAGCATGGAGTTGGGACTGACCCACGACTGGGCGGTGGTGATCGTTGGCATCGGCAACCTCGGTCGTGCCCTGGCCAACTACGGCGGCTTCGGCGAGCGCCGCTTTCAGGTAGTCGGATTGTTCGACAGCGATCCCGCCAAGGTGGGAACCCGGGTCGACTCGATGGTGGTCGAGTCGATGGAGGCACTAGCCGCCTCCGTCGCCGATCGGGGAGCATCCATCGGGATCATCACCACGCCGGCATCCGGAGCCCAAGAAGTCGCCGACGCGTTGGCCGCCTCCGGGATCCGGTCGATCCTCAACTTCGCCCCTACCGTGATCAGGGTTCCGGAGGGCATCGAAGTCCGTCGCGTTGATCTGTCGACAGAACTGCAAGTCCTCGCCTACTACCTCAATCGCGGTTGAACCCGGGCTCAGGAGTACTTGGTATTTGGTACTTGGTATCCGGTAGTCGGTCCAGGTACCAAGTACCAAGTACCAAATACGGCCGCCGAAGGCGGCCTACTCCTCCTGCGCTGCCTCTAGGCGGCTGAGGGCGGCGAGGAACATCACGAACAGGATGGTCGACCCGATCATCAGCGACCCGGGGAGAATGCGGATCTCAAAGGCGTTGAGGCCCTCGACGGACGTCGGTCGCACACCCCGCGGGGCATACAGCGTGTAGAGGAGACCGACCATCGCCAGGAATCCGAAGAATCCGGCTCCGGTGATGAGGAACGCAAGGCGATTGCCCAGGTTGGTGTAGTTGATGAGCCAGACGGTTCCCACGAAGATCGCCAGCGAACTGATGGCGACGATGAGGCCCCGGACGAGGACGCCCGGCGATGGATCGCCGCTGGCGTCGACGTTGTGCCGCCCCACCATCCAGTCGTAGACATCGGCGAGCAGCGCCCGGAATTGGGGGACGAACGACAACAGCATGAACACGGCGAGGATGATCCCGATCCACTCGAGACGGCTGAGACCGCGTTCGTCGCGATGGAGCCGGGCGATCATGGCATGCTCCTCTCGTACCTGGCGATGAGGGTCAGATCCTGCTCGCTGAGGAAGGTGCCGAAGCCGGGCATCCGACCGCTCCCCAGCCCGTTGATTCCGTAGGGCACCAGTTCGTCCGAGCCGGAGACGAGGAAGGCGACGTGGTCGGCGAGGTTCGGGAACTGGATCAACGACCGACCGCCGCGGAGGGAGGGCCCCATCGCCCCGGAACCGGGCTCCTGGGTGAAGGCGATCCCTGCCGAGAACCCGGAAGTGTGGCAACGGGCGCAGTAGGCGTTGTACAGGCCGACGGCGCGGCGGGCGTCGTCGAGGTTCCCGTCGAAAGCATCGGCGGCGAGGGTGTCGAAGTCGACGGCGTAGCGACGGGCCTCACGCGCCTCGATGAGAAAGGCGAGGTTCGCCTCGGCGGCGGCGAGCAGCCGCTCACCGTTCTGAGTGGCCAGTCGGAGGTCCCGGACCACCTGGTCCACGTGGAGGATCATCTCGTCGGCGGCGGCGAGGTCGCGCAGCGGTCGACCCTCACTGTCGGTGTTGCTGAAGGCGTCGGCGGGATCGAACACGAGGCGGGCGAGGTCGTTGGCCGCCGGGGACGCGGGAACCACGGCGAGTAGTCGTTCGAGGAAGCCGGTCAGCGCGGTCTCCGCCGCGTCGGCGAGGCCGTCCCGGTCGGTGTCGGTCCCGGCGGCGCCGCAGGGGAGGGAGACGATCTCTGCCGAGGCTGCGGTGCAGGTGCCGTCAGCGCTGAGGATGGCGACCAGTTCCTCCGGCATGTCCACCACCTGGGCGTACAGGTCTGGCGCGGCCAGGATCGAGTCGATCTCGGCCTGCTTGGCGGCGATGGCTGCATCCACCGTGTCGTCGGCACCGTCGAGGCGGGTGAGTTCGAAACGCACCCGGCTGTCGACGGCGTCGAACGCGGCCTGAGCGCCGATCTGAAGCGTCTCGATGAGCGCGATGAGCTCGTCCACCTGCTGATAGGTCAGCGGTCCTCCGCCTTCCACGCCCCACGCCGGCATCGGCGTGCCCGGGCGCCCGAAGGTGATCCAGTACCTGATCTCGTCGACGGAGTACCGCAGGAAGATGTCGTCGAGCGCCGGAGCCGCCCAACTCGTCGCCATGCCGCTGCGGGGTTCGATATACGACGCCGCGCCGCCGCTCCCACCGGGACCGTGGCAGTCGATGCACTGGAACTCCTCGAACCAGTGGTGGCCGCGCTCGATGGCGATGTCTCCGAACCGGTGCTCCGCCGCCGCCTGACGGTCGGTCTCGTTCAGGTAATAGAGCGGCATGATGATGGCCAGGACAGCGGTGGAGACCAGGGCCGCGCCGAGCACCCGGTTGAGCCGCTTCGACTCCAGGCCGTCGTCGGTCATGTACGGCTCGAGATTGGGTGGCGGCGCCTCGCGGGTGGGGCGGGCCGGCCCGCGGGTCACGGCGTAGGTGAGCCAGCCGATGAAGGCGAGGATGGCGAGGGCGAGTACCGCCGAACCCATGTCCATGGCTCACGCACCCCGCTCGTGGACGCCGCTCACAGACACGACGGTCCTTGCGGGTACTCGGCGCTTTTGACCCGGGCACGGGAGGTCTGGATCACCTGGCCGGTGTCCACGATGAAGTTGCCGTCGTCATCGATCGACACCACGAAGCGGTCGAGGTTCCGGGGCGCGGGTCCGTCCTCGTATTCGCCGTGGTAGTTGTACTTGGACGAGTGGCACGGGCATTCGAAGCCCTGGCTGCTCTGGCAGGTCGGCACCCGGCACCCGAGGTGCACGCACCGCTGCCACAGGGCCATCAATCCACCGGCGACGACCGGCAGGCCATCGAAGCTGGTCCCGGCGGTGTTCCCCTGGAAGGGCACGATGTACGCCTGAGCGGCCGAGGCGAAGAGTGGCTGTATTCGGCCGTCGGGAAGGAAGACACGCCTGGCGAGGTCATCGACGGTGCCGACGACGACTCGGCCCCCGAAACCGCCGGCTCGGAGCTTGGGCCACATGAAGGCGAGTGAGGCGATGCCGAACTGGGCGAGGAACACACCAAAGATGGCACCGACCCCGCGGTTGAAGAACTGCCGCCGCGTGATGTCGTACTCCTCACGACCGACCTCGGGTCGCAGTTCACGGGGGTCGACCGGGGGCTCCTCGTCTGTGATGGTGGTGACCGCGGCGGCAGGCTCCGGCTTGGGGGAGCGCCGCCGCTCCTCCGCGGCGCGGCCGCGGCGGCGGGCCTTGCGGTCGAGTCGGCCGGTCGCTCCGGTCGTTCCCTCTTCCGTCGCCCCGGTGCCGCGTCGATAGGCGACGCTGCCGATGGCGATCACGGCGAAGATCGCGATGACGGCGAATGCCAGTGAGAGGATCTGTGGAGCGCTCATAGGTCGAAGAAGATCCCATCTCTCCACGGGTACGAGAAGTTGAGTCCCGGGCCCCGGTAGAAGGAGCCGATCATGGTGAGGATCGCCGAGGCCATCACGAAGAAGGTGAACACCATGATGGCGAACTTACGATCCGAAGGCAGGGTGGAGCGGTTGCGGTCCACATAGGGGATGGAGGCCAGCCCGGCCAGTCCGAGGCCCGGGATGAGAACGCCGGCTACCTGGGCGTCGAAGTAGGACAGCAGTTCCTGGAGTCCGAGGAAGTACCACGGGGCCTTCGACGGGTTGGGCTGGTCGTTCGGGTTGGCGAACTCGAGGAGCGGGGCGTCCTGGAACACCGAGAAGACGATGAGCAGGGCGGTGACCACCAGTAGCGCCACGAACTCCATGCCGAGCAGGTGGGGCCACACATGCACCTTGTCGGTGGGCTCCTTCTTCACCTGCTGGATGGCTCGGGCCTTGACCACGGTCAGGAGGCGCTGGGTGCGGACGCCCTCCGGGATGGCCGGGGCAGCGGGGGCCGACGAGGCCGACGAGGCCGCGGTGGCCGCCGCTGCCGTCGACTCACCGTTGCCCTCTGGCGGCGCCGCGCCGAACTCGACGAGCACCTCGTCCACGGAAACGCCGCGGGCCTTGGCTCTGGCCTGTGCCGCTCGTCTGAGGAGGTGTTCGGGGATGTCAGCCATGGTCGATCCTTAGAGCGGTCCGGAGATGCCGCCGTCTTTGCGCACGCGCCAGAAGTGGACGGCCATGAAGATCACAATGAGGAACGGGAAGGCGAGGACGTGGAGCACGTAGAAGCGCAGCAGCGTCGCCGCTCCCACCTGGAGCCCCCCGAGGAGTACGAATGTCACCTGGTCACCGAACACGGGGGTGTAGCCACCCATGTTGGATCCCACCGTCACCGCCCACAGGGCCAGCTGGTCCCAGGGGAGCAGGTAGCCGGTGAACGAAAGGAACAGGGTGAGAAAGAGCAGGACGACGCCGACCACCCAGTTGAACTCACGCGGCGGCTTGTAGGCGCCGTGATAGAAGACCCGGGTCATGTGCAGGAACACCGTGATCACCATCAGGTGGGCACCCCATCGGTGCATGTTGCGCACCAGCTGCCCGAAGGCGACGCTCGTGGACAGCGAGGCGATGTCCTCGTACGCGTCGGGCGAGGCGGGCGTGTAATAGAACATGAGGAAGATGCCGGTGATGGTCAGCAGGATGAACAGGAAGAACGTGAGCCCTCCCAGGCACAGGGTGTAGGAAAGGCGAACCGCGTGCCGCTTCACCTTTACCGGGTGGAGGTGATAAAGGACGTTGTTCATGATCACGTAGGACCGGTTGCGGGGGCTGTCGCCGTAGCCCTTGCGAAATGGAGAACCGGGCCGGAAGATCGACTCCCAGACCTCGCTGTCGCGCACGCGGCCGGGCATCTCGGCGAGCCGAGTGCCGATGCCCTTCTTCCCGTTGCCGCTTCCGTTGCTGGTCAACCCGTCCTCCGTGTTCTCAGTCTCTTATCCGGTCGAGCCGAGCGTCAAATCTGTGCGGTTCAGAACCGCATGCCGTAGGCGTAGCCGTGCTTGTGGTCCCGCTGCCCCGTGTCCACCGCCCACGGCGCACTCACCGCGAGCTGCTCTGCCTGGTCGGCCAGCGACCCCTCGTACTTGCCGAGGCTGATCACGCTGGTCGGGCACCGGTCGATGCACAGGGCACATCGGGTGCATTCATCTTCGTCGACGATGAACACCCCGAAGTTGGTGGCGTCTTCGCGCGGGTCGTCGACATTGGTCGCCTCGGCGATCGTGTCCATGGAGAGATAGTGGATGCACTTCCAGGGGCAGATGTCGACGCAGCCCTCGCACAGGATGCACTCGGCCTGATCGATGTGGAGGAACTGCTTGGGCTTGACGGCTGCGGTCAGATACGACCCGTCCACGAGGGTCAGCTGGTAGTCGTCCCGAAAGGGAGGGGTCTCGAACCAGGCTTCGTTCGCCATCAGCGGGTTCCTTTGACGACAGGGCGACCGTAGAGCGACGTGGTCGGCGGCTTGGGCTCACCACGCCGCTTGCTCCACTCCTGCACCTGATACGGCACCACCATGAACAGGACCAGCATGGTGGTGGCGTAGCCGGCGACCACGAGGTCCTTGAGCGTGTCGTAGCTGATCTGGACCGTGTTGTTGAGCACGAGCCACGGCGGAATGGTGAGGAAGATCCTTCGGCTCGACCACTCGAGCCTGCCCTGGAACAGCGCCAGCATCTCGTTGGGGACGATGCCGAACAGGATGATGACCTCGAGGGTGAACAGGAAGGCGCCGATGGTGGCGAGCGCCCAGGTCATCTTTCGGTCGAAGATCCAGCCGATGACGATGCCCGCCATCAGTACCTGGCTGCCGAGGAAGGCTGTCGACTGCGCGAGGGTGGGCAGGATCCAGCACGACCCGGCCTCCTCGAACCACAGGCACCTCGGGATGCTCGGGTAGATGCGCTGGCCGATGGCGTCGGTCGCGGGGAGCGCCGTGAAGTGAGCCAGGAGGGTGCCGCCGATGAGCAGGACCGCACCGGCGACGACGCCGACGATTCCGAGACGCTTCTTGAGTCGATCCGACACCGACGAGGCTCCTGTTCCGACGGGCGGTCATTGTACGCGCGCCGGTGCAAACACCAGAGCCGACACGCGCAGGGAGGTCGGGTCCACTCGCTAACCTCCCGCCGTGACCATGGCGACACACGGAGGCTTCGGGGCGTGACCTCGGCTACCGAGACGATGGACACCGCTGAGCCGACCGACGCGCCGGGCGGACTTCGCGGGCTGATCACCAACCCGGCGTTCGGGTCGCTGGCGATCCGCGGCCATTTCCTGATCTCGTCGTTGTTCTTGATCGTCGGCCTCGCCCTCCTGGGGCTGGCCACGGCGAAGGTGGTCTGGCCCGGCCTGCTCGCCGAGACGGCACTGTTCTCGTTCGGTCGGATCTGGCCGATGGCCCTGTGCTCACTGGTCTTCGGATGGCTGACCATCGGCCTGGCCGGCATCACCCTCCATGCGGTGCCCCGGAGCCTGGGCGTGCCGCTGGCCCTTCCGGCGTTCGCCCTCGGCAACCTGCTCCTCATGGCTGCTGCCACCGCCTACGGTGTCGCTGTCATCGGGCTCGGCCAGAGTGAAGGTGCCGGTCTCGGCGCCATGCCTCTCTTCGCCGACGGCCCGCTGCTCCTCTCCTACCTGACCCTGGCCGGTTTGGTCACCCTCACCGCCCGGCGGGCCGACCGTTCTTCGGTGCCGCTGTCGTGCTGGTATCTGATCGCAGCACCGTGGTGGCTGGTGGCCTCCTATGCCGTCGGCGCAGCTCCGGACCTCACCGGCATTCCCGGCGAGGTGCAGGCGGCGTTCTCGTCCACCGCCATCATCGGACTCTGGATCGCCGCCGCCACCGTCGGTGCCGGCTACTACCTCGTTTCCCGGCGCGTGCCCGAGGCCGCGTTCAACGGTGACCTCGGCCGCATCGGGTTCTACTCGTTGGCTTTCACCTGGGTGTGGACCACGGGCATCAGTTTCCAGTACGGGCCGACCGGGGATTGGTTCGAGACGCTTCCGATCGTCTTCGGCGTGGGACTGGCCGTCGGGGTGGTCGCCATCCTCGCCGACCTGGCCATGGCCCTCCGCGGCCGCTGGGCCACGGTCGCCGCCGACGGGCCACTGTTCCTGTTCACCCTCGGATCGCTGCTGTTCGGCCTGGTCCCGATTCTCATGTTGACCCAGAGCCTTCGATCCGGGTCGGCCATCGTGCGGTTCACCCGGTTCGACACCGGGGTGTTCATCGTCGCCGTCGTCGGTGCGTTCACCCTCTGCGCCATGGCTGCGATGGCCCATGTGCTCGATGAGCACCGCTCGGGAGGTGGTGGCGGACGGGTCCTCCAGGCCGTCGGCCTGACCGTCTTCGGTGGAACCGTTGTCGCAGCCGGCAGTCAGATGATCGCCGGATTGCAGCAGGGCCTGACCTGGCTGGCGATCGTTCAGGACGGTCGGGTCCCGGTAGGAGACGACTTCGCCCCCTCGGTCGTGGGCGTTCGCGGCCTCGACCGGGCGACCACCGGGTCGCTCGCCATTGTGTTGGCCGCGGCCTCCCTGTTCGCTCTCTGGGTGCTGCTCCGGTCGTTCGCCCGCTCCAGGGAGGAGGCCGACCGGTCTGTCGCATCCCTGACCACCGCCCGGCTCCGGACGGTGGGACGGGCGGTGGTGCTCTTATTCGCCGTCGGGGCACTCGGCGCCTATTACCTGCCCGCCGTCGACGCCGACAGCGGTCCGTCGATCCTCGCCGAACGGTCACGGGCGCACGCCGAGGGTTCGCTCGCCGACCAGGGTCGCTCGCTCTATCTCACAGAAGGCTGTGTCTATTGCCACACGCAGGAGGTGCGCCCCATCGTCACCGATGCTCGGATGGGCACCGTGTCCGATGCCGGTGACTACGCCTTCGACCCTGCCGGCATCAGCGGGTTCAGCCGAATCGGACCCGACCTCGCCCACGCCGGGTCGCGTTCTCCCACCGATTCGCCGCTGTGGATCCGTGATCACCTGATCGACCCCCGCGCCGCGCGGTCGTGGTCCTCGATGCCGTCCTATGCCCATCTCACCGATGACGAACTGACCGCACTGTCCGTCTACGTTTCGGGGCTGGAATGAGCTTGGACGACCTCATCGCAGCGGCGGCGGAGAAGATGGGTATGCCGGCCGCCATGGTCCGCCGGTCTGCGGAGGCTCGCGCCAAGGCCGAGGGACTTGGCCTCGAAGCAGTCCTCGCCGATTGGGCGGGCGTCGATGCACCGGAGTCATCGAGCGAGGATGAGGCCCCCGAGGAGACAGCGGAGGCTGCTCCGACCGCGAAGTCAGAACCTGCTCCGAAGCCGGCGGCAACGGGCATCGACAAGTTCGTGGAGATGGCTGCCGAGGCGATGAAGATGCCGGCGAGCATGATTCGTCGATCGGCGGCGGCGCGCGCCGACGTGGAGGAGCGCTCCTACGAGGAGGTCCTTGCCGACTGGGCGGGCGTAGACGTCTCCGAGGTCCAGGCTGCTGCCGACGAAAAGGCCGCTCCCGTGGAGGATCCGGCGGAGGCTCCGGCTGAGGGCACCACCGAGGATACGCCTTCGCCAGCGGCCGCCGAGGGAGCCAGGTCCGAGGATCAGATGGAGTCCGAGCCAGAGGCCGAGACGGAGCCCGAGCCCGAAGCAGACGTTCCCGCCACGGTGGAGGTCATCGGCGAGGCAACGGAACCGGAGACACCAGCCGCCGAGGAGGACGAGCCGGAACTGGTCGGGGCGGGTTCCGGTGTGCCCCGCTGGCTGTCGACCCTGTTCGTGGTCGGCCCGGCCCTGGCGATCATCTACGCCGCCTTTCTTCCCAACGGTCCGAACTGTGGCGATGCGGGTCAGCTCGCCATCGATCCGGTCACTGGCATCGCCGTCGAGTGCGACGGCTCGGCATACGGAGAGGTGGTCGTCGACTACCTGGCGATGGGTGCCCAGTTGTACGAGGCGTGGGGGTGCGCCGGTTGCCACGGCGCTGGCGGCGGTGGTGGCTCGGGTCCCGCTTTCACCGGTGGCACACTCCTGGCGACCTTCCCCGAGGGCCAGTGTGCGCAGCACACCGAGTGGATCCGGCTGGGTACCACAGGATGGCCCGACACCACGTATGGCGCCACCAACAAACAAGTGGGCGGCTTCGGCGTCATGCCGGGCTTCGGGACGAATCTGACCGACACGGAGCTCGCCGCGGTGGCGATCTACGAGCGCGTCCAATTCGGTGGCGAGACCCTCAACGCGGCTCTCGACGACTGCGGCCTCACCGACGACGGCGAAGACGCCGATGAAGTCCAAGACACCGACGAGGTCACCGCAGAGGCGCCGTAGCGTCGTTCGCTACTCGCTACTCGCTACTCGCTACTTTTGACACCGCGCTGATCGCGCTATCGATGTCGTCCCCGCTCACTCCGAGGTGGGTGACCATTCGGACCCGAGTCGGGGAGATGGTGCTGACCCGCACACCCTCGGTCGCAAGTCCCTTCACGAAGGTGTCCGTCGTCATGCCTGCTGGCGGTGCGGCGAACACCATGTTCGTCTCCACCGGGAGCACATCGAGTCCGAGGTTGCGCATCCCCTCGCCGAGACGCGCCGCGTGGGCGTTGTCGTCGGCGAGCCGGTCGACGTGATGGTCGAGGGCGTAGATAGCCGCTGCGGTGAGGATGCCCGACTGGCGCATCGCCCCGCCGTACAGGTACTTGAAGCGGCGGGCGGCTTCGATGAACCCCTCCGAACCGGCGATCGCCGCACCGGCAGGGGCGCCGAGCCCCTTGGAGAAGTCGAGCCATATGGCATCGACGGGTTCGGCCCATCGGGCCGCGGGGACGCCACTGGCGGCGACCGCATTGAGGAGCCGGGCGCCGTCGGTGTACACGGAGGCATCGTGGACCCGCGCCGCTGCGCAGACCGCGTCGTACTGGGCGAGGGGCCAGACGGTGCCACCGGCGAAGTTGTGGGTCTGTTCAAGGGCAACCAGCGAGGTCCGCGGCTGGTACACGCTGCCCGGGTTCATCACACTCTCGAGTTGCTCCACGGTGAAGTGCCCGTTCTCGGTGACCAGCGGCTCGTAGACGGTGCCCGACAGCACTGCCGATCCGCCGCCTTCGAAGCGGAAGACATGGGCGCGGTGGTCGCAGACCACGGCGTCCCCCGGTCGGGTGAGTGCCGATACCGCCACCTTATTGCACATGGAACCGCTCGGCATGAACAGGGCCGCCGGCTTGCCGAGGAGCCCGGCGACCCGCTCCTCGAGCGCCGCCGTCGTCGGATCCTCCCCGAGCTGCTCATCGCCCACGTCGGCGGCGGCGATGGCGGCGCGCATCCCGTCCGTGGGGAGCGTGTGGGTGTCGGAGAAGAGGTCGATCACGGCAGGCTCCAGGCTCCAGGCTCCAGATGGGAGCGGACCCCGGACGGTAGCGAGCGCGCGCCGACGTGGGCGCCCCCCGACATCTCATCACCTGGCTCGGTAGCCTCTCGGCAACCTATCCAAGGGAGTGTGGGGATGACGTTCAGTGACTTCTTCAGTTCGTTCGGGGACCTGGACTGGGTAGCCATCCTGGTCGGCACGGTTGCCCTGATGGTGCTCGGATACCTGTGGTTCGAGCTCCTGTTCGGGAAGAAGCGGGCTGCGGCCCGCGGCCTTCCGTACGACAGTTCGGGCGGGATGCCAGATGGCATGGGTCGCCCCCTGGCGCTGACCGCGGTCTACCTGTTCGTGTTCAACATCGGGGTCAATTACATGGCACCGTTCGACGACATCGAAGCGGCGCTGGTGATGGCGGTCGTCGCCGGGCTGTTCCTGATCGGGGCGGCCCTGTACTCGTACGTGGTGTGGGCTCAGCAGTCGACGACGGTCTTCGTCATCGACCTGGCCCACTGGTTCGTTGCTGTCGCCCTCGCCTTCTACGTCCAAGGCCTCGTGGCCTGAGCCGGAGAGACTCAACGAGTTGTGGGGCCGGCAATCCGGCCCCACACTCTTATCTGGCTATGAGCTGTGACGGGTGACGGGTGACGGGAGACGGGCGACCGGCGACGCCTCAAGGCTCCGGCCCCGCCGCCACCACTCGTTCGATCAACCGATACGCCTCTTCGCCGATGTGGCGTTCGTCGGGTCTCAGGATGTTGGCCATCACCCTCAGGGTCCACTCCATGAGTGGGCGGGAGCGAAGTCCGGTGCGCGTCAAGATCCTCATGGCGCCGGGGTGACCGATCAGGTGGACGAAGGCGCGGGCCACCTTGTAATACAGGGCGTAGGTGTCGGCGATCTCGTCCCGATAGCCCCAGAGCATCGTGGGATCGTCGGCGGCAATCGCCCGGCCTACGTGGCGGGCGGCGATGCGACCGGTCTCGTAGGCGTAGGCGATGCCCTCCCCGTTGAACGGGTTGATCGCTCCGGCGGCGTCACCGATGACCACCCAGTTGGGTCCGACCAGCGGTCCGACGGAGAAGGACATCGGGAGCTTGCCGCCGCGTGCCTCGGTGACCTGGGACTCATCGGTGAGTCCCCAATGCTCGGGTGCCGACTCCGCCATCGCTTCCATGAGCATCGTCGTGTTGAGCTCTTTCCATCGGTGGAAGGTGGAGAGGACTCCGACGCCCAGGTTGATGGTCCCGTCGCCCAGCGGGAACACCCATCCGTAGCCGGGGACGGTGGCACCGCTGCGGTCCCGCAGGTCGAGCTGGCTCTCCATGAATCCGTCGGTCGACATGGGACTCGTGTAGTAGGCGCGCGCCGCCAATCCGTACGGGCGGGTCTTGTCGCGTGCGGTGCCGAGGTCGCGACCGAACCGGGACAGCGATCCGTCGGCGACCACGACGAACCTCGGCTCGACCACTTCGACATCGTCCCCGGAGGCGAGTCGGACCCCCGTGATCCGTCCATCGGTGACGATCGGCATCGCCGTGGTGTGCTGTCGGACGATGACGCCCTGTTTTTCTGTCAGCTGCGCCACCTGGTGATCGAGATCGGAGCGTCGAATCACCCCGCCCCATCGGGGCAGTGTCGGATGGTCGGGCCACTCCATCTCGATGACCAGCTCGGACGAGTAGGCACGCAAGCCGGTGATGCGGTGGAACTCGGGAACGGCGAAGTCGAAGCCCATCTGCTCGAGCTGGTAGATGGACCTCGGGGTGAGGCCGTCGCCGCAGGTCTTGTCCCGCGGGTATTCGTGCTTTTCGACGATCAGCACCTGGTGCCCGTCGCGCGCCAACCAGTAGGCGGCCGCGGATCCTCCCGGACCACCACCGACCACGAGCACATCGATCTTCGCCACGACGATGGAGGCTAGGAGACTTTGGAGAGCCAACAGCCCTCAGCTCACAGCTGACAGCCAAACCGGTCTGGCTGTGAGCTGTGAGCTGTGAGCTGTGAACCGAGGGAACCCGCCTCGCGGGTTCGCTCGGTTTCTTCCCTCTGCCTATTGACTCCTAATCTCACCTCGACCCACCAACCACGAGTGAGATGTCCCTGAGCGACTACCTGCCAATCGGTCTCATGTTCCTGCTGGTGGTGGCATTTGGCGGGGTGTCGGTCGTCGCGACGCGCTGGCTGGCACCGCAGAAGCCGACCCCGGAGAAGTCCGAGCCATACGAGTCGGGGATCGTGCCGATCCACGAACCGGTCGAGCGATTCCCGGTTCGTTTCTACGTGGTGGCGATGCTGTTCGTCGTCTTCGACATCGAGATCATCTTCCTGTTCGCCTGGGCGGTGGAGTTCCACGACCTCGGGTGGTACGGCATGGCTGCGGTGGGCGTCTTCACCCTGCTGCTGGTGGAGACGCTGGTGTACGTGTGGAAGCGAGGCGCCCTCGACTGGAGTGAGCGGTCGCGGACCAGGTATCGCCGGGTGGTCGCTCCGGGCGGGGAGGAGGCGTAGTGGCACGCCCGGCCGCTCCGTCGAACTTCCTGGTGGCGACCCTCGACAAGGCGGTCGCCTGGGCCCGAACCCACTCGATGTGGCCCGCATCTTTCGGACTCGCCTGTTGTGCCATGGAGATGATGGCGACCGGTGGAGCCCACAACGACATGTCGCGCTTCGGCATGGAGGTGTTTCGCGGTTCGCCGCGCCAGGCGGATCTGATGATCGTCGCCGGCCGGGTGTCGCAGAAGATGGCTCCGGTGCTGCGTCAGGTCTACGACCAAATGGCAGAGCCGAAGTGGGTGATCTCGATGGGTGCCTGTGCTTCGACCGGTGGCATGTTCAACAACTACGCCCTCGTCCAGGGCGTCGACCAGGTGGTGCCGGTAGATGTGTACGTACCGGGGTGCCCCCCGGGGCCGCAGTCGCTGATGCACGGCATCCTCACCCTGCACGACAAGGTGCGGGCGGAAGCGGCGGCACGATGATCCACGAGATGGTCCAGAGGGTCGCTGACGCGGTCCCCGGTTCCCAGCTCGAGGAGTCGTTCGGTCAAGCGCAGGTGCGCGTCCCCACCGAGCGACTGGCCGAGGCGGCGACGGCGGCGCGCGACGCAGGCTTCCTCATGTTCGTCGACCTGTGCGCCGTCGACTATCTGCACCGGGCACCGCGGTTCGAGGTCGTCACCGTGTTGCTGTCGCTGGATCCTCCGGTCCGGCTGCGCCTGGTGACGGGAGCCGATGCTGAAGAGCCGGTAGTCCCGTCGCTCACTTCGGTGTACCCGGGCGCCAACTTCTACGAGCGCGAGGCCTACGACCTTTTCGGAGTTCGGTTCGAGGGTCATCCCGAGCTGACCAGGATCCTCCTCCCGGACGACTGGGAGGGCCACCCGCTGCGCAAGGACACCCCCGTCGGGGCAGTGCCCGTTCAGTTCAAAGACGCGCGGGAGGTGACGTGAGCAACCCGCCCGACATCCCATCCGGCGAACTGGAGAGGCCGGCCCGGAGCGACGACGACACCGTTGCCCTTCCAGACCGGGTGATCAAGGAACTGTGGCTGTCCGGCACCGAGGCGCCCGGCATCATGGAGAGGTTCACCTCCGAGGGCGCCCAGGAGATGCGCCTCGAAGAGGAGGGTGCGGTTCTCGCCGAGCAGATGGGCACCCTCGTCGTCGACGACTTCGAGATCGGCGAGTTCACCTCGGACGACGAGCGGCAGATCCTCAATGTCGGGCCACAGCATCCGGCCACCCACGGAGTCTTGCGCCTTCAACTGGAGTTGGAGGGCGAAGTCGTCCGGCGCTGCAAGCCGATCATCGGGTACCTCCACACGGGCATGGAGCAGACCGCCGAGGTCCTGAGCTACATGCAGGGCCCCACCAACGTCACCCGCATGGACTACCTGGCGCCGTTCTTCAACGAGCTGTGCTTCTCCCTGGCGGTGGAGCGACTCATGGGAACTGACATCCCGCCCCGGGCGCAGGCGATCCGGATTCTGATGACCGAACTCAACCGGATCTCCAGCCACCTGCTCTGGCTGGCCACCGGCGG
>DATKBG010000238.1:0-4847 GCA_035514255.1 Acidimicrobiia bacterium | reverse complement strand
CCCGGCCAGGAAGTTCCCCAGCAGCTTCTTGCCCTCAGTCGTCATGATGCTCTCGGGGTGGAACTGCACGCCGATGACCGGGTGAGTGCGGTGACGAACCGCCTGGACCACGCCGTCCTCGCTGGTGGCTGCCACCTCGAGGTCGGATGGGAGCGTCACTGCGGCCAGTGAGTGATACCTGGTCGCGATGAATGGGTTCTCGGTTCCGGCGAATAGACCCATGCCGTCGTGAGTCACCTGTGATGTCTTGCCGTGCCTCGGTTCAGGGGCAGCGGCGACCGACCCTCCGTAGGCGACGACGATCGCCTGATGGCCGAGACACACTCCGAGCGTGGGAATCCTGTCCCCCAGCGTCTTCACGAAGTCGACCGAGTAGCCAGCGTCCTCGGGCGTACCCGGGCCAGGGGATACCACGAGGGCCTCGGGGCGATACTCAGCGAACGCCTCCTCGGGTCCGACGACGTCGTTGCGGATCACGACCGGGTCGGCACCGAGTTCCCCCAGGTACTGCACCAGGTTGAAGGTGAAAGAGTCGTAGTTGTCGAGAACGAGCACCCGCATGGTCACGATCCTGGGACGGCCTGATCGAACGCTACCCTCTGTCCGATGCCCAAGTCGAAAGGCCGTCGCAACCCGAAGCGCCTGCACACCCCGCCTCCCGTAGCGAAAGTGGAGAAGGTGTCGCCACGCTGGTACTCGGTCCTCATGTTCACGCTCATGGGGATCGGCGTCCTCACGATCATCTTCAACTACCTGGGAATCTTGCCCGGCGGCCAGCGCGGCCTGTTCCTGTACTCAGGACTCGGTGCCATCGCCGCTGGCTTCGTGATGACCCTCAATTATCACTGAGGCGCAATTCGCTGTTCGCAATTCGCTATTCGCGACGCGTCGCGAGCCTCACGTAGCGTTTGGGCTCCCCCCTCCCCACCGCTCGCTTCGCTCCCGGCGGTACCCCCCCCCTTCAGGGGGAGGGACCGTAGAAGGCACCCCATCACGCGGTCCCCTCCCCTGTAGGGGGAGCTGGCAGCGACCGTCAGGTCGCTGACGGAGGGGGAGGGCTGACGCGTCGCGAGGCTCCGCCTAGCGCCTTACTACTCGCTACTCCTACTCCTCATCCATTTCTTCGCGGCAGTGGCGAGGGGGTTTGGGGTCCGTGTCGGCGGCGTGGGTGACGACGAGGCGGAGACCGCAGATCGAACAGCGGTAAGCGACGGACACCTCCATCACCTCGTCGGGGTCGGGAGCCGGCTCTTGCGGGGTGGCCAGCAGCCGAACCGCCCACAGTCCGAGGCGCCAGATGGCGAGTCCTCCGATGATCGCCAGGATGACCTCCACCCACCTCACGATGTGGCCAGCAGCTCCAGGATGGTCCCGTTGGCCATACCGCCGCCCTCGCACATCGCCTGAAGACCCCAGCGGGTGCCGGTGCGGCGCATCTCATGCACCAATGTGGTCATCAGTCGAGCGCCGGAGCAGCCGAGCGGGTGGCCGAGGGCGATGGCACCGCCGTTGACGTTGACGCGGTCCCATGAGGCACCCGTCTCGTCGAGCCAGGCGGCGATCACCGAGGCGAACGCCTCGTTGATCTCGAAGAGCCCGACATCATCCATGGTCAACCCACCCCGCTCCAGCACCTTGGTGGTGGCCGGAATCGGTCCGGTGAGCATCATCACCGGGTCGGTGCCGGCGAGGGAGAAGGCGTGGAACCGGGCCATCGGCTCGAGGCCCAACTGCTCGGCGGTGTCCTCGCCCATGATGAGCATGGCCGCGGCACCGTCCGAGATCTGAGACGAGTTGCCCGCCGTTATCCGGCCGTCGCCCTTGAACGCCGGCTTGAGGCCGGCAAGGGTCTCGAGTGAGCTGTCAGCGCGGATGCCCTCGTCCTGTTCCAGGACCCCGTCGGCGTGCTCGACGGGGACGATCTGACCGGCGAACCGACCTTCTGCAGTGGCGGTTGCGGCGCGCCGGTGGGAGTCGACGGCGATGGAGTCGAGGCGTTCGCGCGATGCCCCCCACTTCTCAGCGATCATCTCGGCCGAGATGCCCTGAGGTACGAGCCCGTGGCTGTAGCGGTCGAGCATCTTCGGACCGAAAGGCATACCCGGACCCTGAGAGGCGGTGATCCCCATGGGCACCCGAGTCATCGACTCGACACCGCCGGCGATCACCACGTCGTAGGCGCCAGCCATCACACCCTGCGCGGCGAAGTGAGCCGCCTGCTGGCCCGAACCGCACTGGCGATCGACGGTGGTGCCGACCACCTCTTCCGGGAACCCGGCGGCGAGCGCCGCATTGCGGGCCACATTGAACGCCTGCTCACCGGTCTGGCTGACACAACCCAGGATGACATCCTCGACGAGTGATGGATCGACCCCGGTCCGCTCGATGAGAGCCCGCAACGGAATCGAAGCCAGATCGACCGGATGGATCCCGGCCAGCGATCCGTTGCGCCTCCCTACCGGCGTCCGGACTGCATCGACAATGACAGCGTTTCGCATGAGACAGCCTCCATAGAGTCCACAGCTGCGACGCCTACGGCGCCCGCAGTGGAGATGAGGGGATTCGAACCCCTGACCCCCTGGATGCAAACCAGGTGCTCTGCCGGGCTGAGCTACATCCCCGAGGCACCCAATGTTACGGGTCTTTTCTCAGCCGCTGTCGATGTCGTCAGACGCGCCGGTGCTCAGGGCCGATGCCTGGTTGGCCCTCGGGGGCTGCGCTCGCCCCTGGGTGACACCGCGACAGCGGCCCAGGCCGCCGGCGAGGCCGTCGCCTACTACGAGGCGAAGTGATGTTCCGCGGGCGTCGAGCGGACGAACCGCCTGGTCGGCTCCGCTTGAGCCTTTGATACACTCCGCGACCCTCTCGGGGCCCATAGCTCAGCCCGGTTAGAGCGCATCCCTGATAAGGATGAGGTCCGTGGTTCAAATCCACGTGGGCCCACCAGGCAGAGCCCTCAGAGACGGGTGGGTTTCCATTACGGCACAACAGATCCGAGTGTCCAGGCTTGGCGGTGGGGATATGGCAGCTTGCTCACCGAGATGAGATCCCCGACGGCCCGGTAGCGGAAGGTGCGTCCGCGTATACTACCGGCCGTCCGCGGAAGGGCAGCGAAAATGACCGACCGGACCGGCCCGCGAGACGAGCTTCCGGGCCTGGAAGGGCAGGCGACGGACCACATCACGGCGGGATGGAGCGACGCCGATTGGGAGTCGTGGTTCGCCAATGTGGTGGAGAGCAACTCCCGCTGGCGAATCCTCGTCGAGTCGTTCGATCTCGAGACCGGCATCCCGCGGACGTCGGAGTGGTGGGCCACCGACCTGGTGACCGGCGCCCGCGACCCCGACCTTTTGCGCGTGATGGAGGGGCTGGAGGCGAACACCATCAACACCGGGTCACCGGAATCCTCCAATGCGGCCTCGATCGGATCGGGTTCTGCGGACGTCGGCAAGTTGCTCGCCGACGAGTTCTCGCGGCTGTCGACGGAGTCGAAACAGGCCTTCTTCGATGGATGGTCCCGGGTGCGCTCCTCGGAGGGGACGCTGTTTGATCCAGATTACGAACGACCCCCGCCCGACGACTCCATCGTTCCCGAGTTGACGCCGGGCGCAGGCTTGGGAAGGAACTGGCGTCTGTGGGCGATCCCCCTGGTGTTCGCCGGGTTCATCGTCGGCTGGGCCTGGCTGGGCGGCTCCGGTTCGGAGGACGAGGCCCGCGACGCCCTTCAGACGGAGCCCCCCCTCACCACGCAGGGACCCGGGGAGGAGTCTGTATCGGAGGATCCGGAAACAAGCCCGCCGCAAACGGAAACGGCCTCCTTCGGGTCTGCCCTCCAGAGCCTCGTCGACTCCGACCCGGCCGCCTTCGGGCCACTCCAGAACTTCGCGTCGATCCTCTCCGTCTTTGACTTCGCCTGGAGCGGCTCGGCCCAGTCGGCGTTCGAGCTATTCAACATCCGCCGGACCGGCACCAGCGCCACCCACCCCGACGGGGAGACCACCGGTACCCAGGCGGGTGCCACCGACATCGTCAAGGTGATCGCCTTCTTCCTGAGCATGTCGCAGCAGCAAGTCGCCGAAGCCTTCAACCAGAGCGACTTCCCCTGCGGCGAGGGGGAGGTGGCGACCACGTTCTGCCCCGACGGGGCCCCCGAGGTGCCCGCCGGCGAGGTGGTGATGGTCGGCGCCACTCTCGTCGCCCCGGTCCCCCTCGAATCGACCGACCGCTCCTACCTCTACTTCGTGGGCTTCGAGGACGGCGACCCGGCAAACAATCTCACCGACGGCGCCGGCTACCGGCTGGGGACCGATCGTCGCTACCTCCTCTCGTACAGCCCGGGCGGCGGGTGGGTCGTCGAGGTGGAGGGGATCGAGGAGTCGGCCGCCCGGTTCATCGTCCTCGACGACGCCGTGCTGCTGGTGGTCCCCCTCGCCGAGCTCGGCGCCAGCCCCACCTTCCGGTTCGCCACCTTCGAGAACGCCGGGGACGGCCTCGATTTGACGAACACCTCGGACTGGGCCGGTGACGCCGTCCCCAGTGTCGGGGCCCAGCTGCTGCCGGTCGTCCCCTTGGAGCCGCCGACCGTCACCGAGGTGGCCTCGGCGGAGGATCCTCCGGGCGATACCGCCTGCGAAGGGGTCCTCGACGTCACCTCGATCCGCCACCTGGTGCGCGGCCGGCAGGCACGGTTCATGCTGGGGATGGCCGATGACGTGTCACTTCTAGTCGAAGACGGCTTCGGGCTGGACATCACTCTGAAGCATCCAGGGGGCCTGCGAACCTGGAGCGTTGCCATCGCCCCCAACCGCACCACCCTGAGTCCCGACGACCCCTCCCTCGGCGAGAAT
>DATKBG010000237.1:0-3255 GCA_035514255.1 Acidimicrobiia bacterium | reverse complement strand
GGTCGATCTCCGGCACCTCGCCCGGGGTGACCTCAAACGTGGTGTCGTCCACCCAACGACCCAGGCCGAGTCCTGCCAGCCAGCGCTCGGTGTGGTCACGGAAGCCCGGTGGCGATGCGATGGTCGTCGCCCCATCTGCCTGGAGTGCAGCCAGGGCGACCGCAGTGCGCACTTGGGCACTGGGGATCCCCAGCGAGACAGCCGCCCCGACAAGGTGTTGGCCCTCGACCACGATGGGAGCGGTGCCGGCGGCCGAGGTCGTGATCAGCGCGCCGAGTACGGCCAGGGGTTCGACGAGCCGCGTCATGGGCCGCCGGGTCAACGAGGCATCCCCTACCAGGGTGGAGGTGAACGGTGCCGCCGCCAGAGCGCCGGCGAGCAGCCGCATCGTGGTCCCGGAATTCCTGCAGTCGACGGTCCCGGGCGATTGCCAGCGCCCCGGGCCGCCGACGACGGTGATCGCATCTCCCGAAGACGTCACCGCTGCTCCGAGCGCCTCGATGGCGGACCGGGTCGAGGCGATGTCCAGCCCGGGTCCGAGCCCGGCAATCCGGGAGGTTCCCGGCGACATGGCACCGAGGATGAGAGCGCGATGCGAGAGTGACTTGTCCCCCGGGACCGTGATGTCGCCCCTGAATGGGCGACCCGGGCCCTGGAACGGCCGGATCATGGAGCTGCTCCGGCTGCGCCGTAGAGCTCTCGGACCTCCACCATGGTGAGAGGCCTCCAGGATCCGGGGGTGAGGTCGGGATCGCGTATCGGGCCGACCGCCGTGCGTACCAGGGAGATCACCTCGTGACCCACCGCGGCGAGGAGCCGGCGCACCTCGCGGTTGCGCCCTTCCACCATCACGATCTCGACGAGAGCCTCTCCCCCGGCGGCTGAGCGCACCCGGGCCTTCTTGGCCCGTGCAAGCCCGTCCTCGAGGTCCACGCCGCTGGTGAGGCGGCGAAGCGTCGTGCCGTCGGGTACGCCGGCGACGCGAGCGATATACGTCTTGGTGACTCCATGACGGGGATGGGTCACCAGGTTGGTCAGGTCGCCGTCGTTGGTCAGGATGAGGAGCCCCTCGCTGTCGGCGTCGAGTCGCCCCACCGGGTAGACCCGTTGGTCATCGGGTACCAGGTCGACCACGGTCCGGCGGCCCCGGTCGTCCTCGCTGGTCGAGATGACCCCGAGCGGTTTGTAGAGCAGGTAGTAGACGAGGTCGGGTCGCACCGGAAGTGGCAGGCCGTCGATCAGGACCGTGGCGACGGTGGGGTCGATCTTCTGCCCGAGATGCGCCGGAGCGTCATCAACGGTCACCCGACCATCGCGGATCAGGTCCTCGGCAGTGCGGCGGGACGCCACGCCGGAGTGGGCGATCAACTTCTGGAGTCGCTCGATGGTTCCTCCGGTCGGAAGGGCCGCTCGAGCACCTCCACCGTCTCAGGCCCGGGGACGTGGTCGCCGAGCGGCGGGAGATCCTCGAGGGAGCGCAGACCGAGCTTCTCCAGGAAGACGTCGGTGGTGCCGTACAGGTGGGCACCGGCTGAACCGGGGCTGACCCCGACCTGGTCGATCAGCCCGTGTCGCTCCAGGGTACGCAGCGCCTGCTCCGAGTCGACGCCGCGTACGTCGGACACCTGTCCGCGCGACACGGGCTGCTTGTAGGCGACGATGGCCAGGGTCTCCAGGGCGGCACGGGACAGACGCCCTGTGCCGGGGCTGGCCGCATACCGCTCCAGGTGGGGATGCAGATCGGGTCGCGTGTACAGCCGCCAACCGCCGGCAGCCTCCCTCAGCACCAGCCCGCTCCCCCGCTCGGCGAGCGCATCGCCGAGCTGCGCCAGCGCCGTTCGAACCTCGCCGGGGGGAAGATCGAGCGCCTGCGACAACTCGCCTTCGGACACCGGGTGTTCCGCCACGAAGAGGATCGCTTCCAGGGCGGCGACCGCACTCATTCGGCTCCTCCAGGATCGAGATCGAACTCGCTCACCAGGATCTCGGACGAGGCCGAACCGCCGGGTGTCACCATGATGGGCGCTCCCGGATCGTCCTGGGAGGCTCTCAGCAGTCCCCACCGGGCGAGCTCGAGCAGGGCGAGGAAGTAGGCGATGACCTCGGCGGGCCTGGTGAGGTGGCCGGTCAGGCGCTCGAAATCCGTCTCCAGGTCACCGACGAGGCGGCCCCGGAGGTCGCGCATGGCCTCACCGACAGACGGGAGATCCAGGTCGAGGTGGTCGAGGTCGGATTCGACCACGACCGGAGTGAAGACCCGCTCGGCGAGCGCTGCCAGCTCGACGGGACCAACGCCCAGATGCAGCGGCGGCATAGGCAACTCGACGTCGGCGTCGAATCCGACTTCCCGCCCCACCATGAGCTCGGACGACGACAATCGGTGGGCGAACACGGCGGCGACGTCCCTGAAGGTGAGGTTGGCCAGTAGCCGTGAGAGCAGACGGTCCCGCTCTTCGGTCAGCAGCAGGTCCTCGTCGAGGTCCACGCCTCCCGCGCCCGGCAGCAAGCTGCGCGCCTTGAGCTGGATGAGCGTCGAGGCGATGACGAGGAACTCCGAGGTGACCTCGAGGTCCATGTGGCGCATCAGGTCGAGGTGCGCCACGTACTCCGTGACCAGGTCGCTGAGGCTGAGCTCGGTCACCTCGAGTCGGTGAGAGGTGATCAGGTCGAGGAGCAGGGCGAGCGGGCCCTCGAATACCGGGGAGCGTACCTCGAACGTCATGACCGCCATGGTATCGGTGGGTCCTGGTGGGTCGGGTCAGGCGCCATGGTCGGCTTCACGCAGTAGAGCCCAATCGGCTGGTGCCACGCCGTCCGGTGCCCGAGCATTGCCGTGGTCGCGGGCAAAGGCGATGGCTATTGCCGGCGCCTGAACCACCTCGAGCATCCCGGCTCCGATCGACCCGTGGTTCCGATAGGCCGTGAGTCGGTGGGTCATGGGGAGCCTGAGGCCTCCCAGCACGGTGGCTATCGACCGTTGTACCGGGCCGAGTCGCGAGACCGCCTTCCCGACGTCGTGCAGGAGGGCGGCGCTGATGAGGTCATGGCGCTCGGGCTGGCGCCGGGCCACGAACGCCCCGACGGCGGCGGCATGTGCCTGGTCCTGCACCGGCTGTTCCCAGAAGAGTCGGGCCTCGTCGGGGCCAAGGCGGGTTCCGATCCACAGCTGCGTCTCGGGATCCGGCCGATCGGCGCGCCACCAGCCGAAGAATCGCCGCGCCAGGTGGAGCATCGTGCTCATACCACGAAGCGGAT
>DATKBG010000236.1:0-8426 GCA_035514255.1 Acidimicrobiia bacterium | reverse complement strand
GGTTCGTGGGAAGCCTCCGCAGGGGCGAGTGGGGCATCGACGTCATCGCCGTCATCGCCATCGCCGGCGCCGTGATCCTGGGTGAGTACCTCGCTGCCGCCATCGTCGGACTCATGCTCGCCACCGGCGAGGCCCTCGAGTCGTATGCCGAATCGCGCGCCCAGCGCGACCTCACCGCCCTGCTGGCTCGGGCACCTCGGGTAGCCCACCGCGTCGAGGGTCACAGCATCGCCACCGTCCCGGTGGAAACGATTCGCCAGGGGGATCGCATCCTGGTCAAGGCCGGCGAGATCGTCCCGGTCGATGGGGTCGTGGTCGATGGCACCGCGGTACTCGACGAGTCTTCGCTGACCGGCGAGTCGCTGCCGGTGACGCGCCATTCGGGTGACCGCGTCCCAAGCGGCGCGGCCAACGCAGGCGATGCCTTCCACCTCGCCGCCGTCGCCTCTGCAGCCGACTCCACCTACGAGGGCATCGTGCGCCTCGTTCGACAGGCTCAGGAGGACAAGCCCCCTGCGGCGCGTCTCGCCGATCGTTATGCCGTCGGATTCGTTCCTCTGGCCCTGGGAGTGGCTGCATTCGCCTGGCTCATTTCGGGCGATCCGGTGCGCGCCCTGGCCGTCCTGGTGGTGGCGACCCCCTGCCCGCTCCTACTGGCGGTGCCCATCGCCATCGTTTCGGGCCTGTCGCGTACCGCGCGCCGCGGTGTCGTGGTCAAGGGAGGTGGCGCCCTCGAAGCCCTGGCCGACGCCGAAATCATGGTCATCGACAAGACCGGCACGCTGACACGGGGCCAGGCGATGGTCGCCGACATCGTGTCCTTCGGGCGCTACGAGTCCGCCGATGTGCTGGGCCTGGCAGCCTCACTGGATCAGATGTCGGGACACGTGTTGGCCGAGTCCCTCGTCCGGGCGGCGCGAGAGCGCGGGCTACGCCTGTCCATCCCCAAAGGCGTGACAGAGGTTCCCGCCGCAGGCGTCAACGGCACCGTCGACGGACGCGCGGTCGCGGTCGGCAGCGCCCGCCATGTCGCCGAAGGTCGGTACAGCCCCCCAGCGATGGCCTCCTACCGACGCCGGACCGCTCGTGAGGCGAGCCAGTCCGTCTACGTCGCCATCGACGACGAGGTTGCCGGGGTGATCCGCATGGTCGACGACATCCGCCCCGACACGCCACGGACCTTGCGCCTGCTGCGACGCCATGGCATCAAGCGGATCGTGATGGCCACCGGGGACCACACGGTGGTCGCCGACGCGGTGGGTGCGGCGATCGGGGTCGACCAGGTAGTGGCGCAGGCCACTCCCGAAGACAAGGTCGAGCTCGTCCGCGCCGCCAGCGCCGACGGTTCGACCATCATGGTCGGCGACGGCATCAACGACGCGCCGGCGCTCGCCGCCGCCGACGTCGGCGTCGCCATGGGGGCGCGCGGGGCCACGGCATCGAGTGCGGCGGCGAGCGTCGTTCTCGTGGTCGATCGCCTCGATCGTCTCGTCGAGGCGATAGTCATCGCCAAGCGGTCACGACGAATCGCCTCGCAGAGCGCCTTCATCGGCATGGGCCTGTCGGTCGTGGCGATGGGTTTCGCCCTGTTCGGCTACCTGCCCCCGGTCGCCGGGGCCATCGTGCAGGAGGTCATCGACATCATTGCCATCGGAAGCGCACTGCGCGCCCTGGTGGGTAGAGCACCGTGGCGCCCGACCCCGAAGCTCCCCCCCGACCTGTCGGCCCGGCTCAAAGAGGAGCACATGGAGATCATGCCGCGACTCGACGACATCGCCCATCTGGCGGATCGCCTCGGCGAGATGGCCCCGACCGAGGCGATCTCCGCCCTCGAGGAACTCGACCGTTTCCTCCAGGAGGAGCTCCTGCCTCACGAGCAGGCAGACGATTCGGAGATCTACCCGATCCTCGCCGGCCTCCTCGGTGGCGAGGACCCGATGGCGACCATGAGCATGACGCACCGCGAGATCTTCCGACAGGCGGGCCTGCTGCACCGGATGGTCGACGCGCTCACCCTGGACACCATCGATGCGGCAGACCTGTCCGACCTGCGCCGCACCATGTATGGGCTCCACGCGGTGCTCCGGCTGCACTTCGCCCAGGAGGAGGAGCTGTACGAGCTGCTCGACGACGAGTACCACGCCCGCCAGGCGGCGAGGGCGTGACCGCCGAGACCGACCCCGAGCCATCGTGCTCTACCGCTCGGCCTTCCAGACCCTGCTCGACGAGGTGCCGGGGATGTATGCCCGCCTCCTGACGACACTCAGCAAGCGCCTGCTAGCACAGGACGAGCGCCTGGCCCCACTGGGCTGATCGTCCGGAGTGCCGATGCGGCGACGCCTCCCCCCGGCCGGTAGAGTGCATCCCGATCCCGACCGAGCAAAGGATTCGCCACATGCGACGACTGATCACCCTTGCTGCGCTGGTCGCCCTCGTGACCACCGCCTGCAAGATCGAGACCAACTTTGGAGCGGTCATCAATGCCGACGGCTCCGGCACCCTCATCGTGGAGATCGGCATGGACGAGGAGGCGCAGGGCTTTTTCCTCCAGGATGGCGGCGACCCCTTTGACGATCAGGACATGAGTGACTTCCCCGACGCCCGTCAGCGACAGGAACGCCGGGGGGACATGAACTTCTGGATCGTCGAAACCGACGTCGATGACATCGCCGCCGAAGCCGGGAGCGTCCTGGCCCTCGAAGACACACTGCTGGAGACGTTCAGCATCACGATCACCGACACGCTGGTCACCGTGGCCGCAACGGCGAGCGGCGAGGACTTCGGTGATGCCGGGGGCGAGTTCGATCCCTCGATCATGGAGGACGCCATCTCGGCAAACGTGATGATCACCATGCCGGGGGCGATCACCAGCCACAACGCGACCTCGCAGAACGGTAACGAGCTCACCTGGAGCATCCCCCTCTTCGGAGGCCCGATCAACATCAACGCAACGTCGGATCCGAGGGGCACCCCCGCCAGCAGCAGCGGAGGAGGGCTTTCCCTCCCGCTGATCATCGGCATCCTGGTGCTACTCGCTGCCGCGGCCTACTTCTTCCTCCGTAAGAAGTCGGCGGATGCGGCCGGAGCGACTGCAGCCGAAGACATGGGGGCGGCCCCCTCCTCCATGCCACCCCCGGCGCCGACTTCCGAGGCACCCCCGGCACCTGCCCCCGAGGCACCTGCACCTGAGGCGCCTGCGACCGACGAGTAACCGATGCACCTGGTCGTCATCGACCTGATCCCGGCCCTCCTCTCGTGGGAGGGCCGGGATCGTTCCGGGGAACCATCGGTCGCACCAGGCGCGGCGGACGCGCTGGAGCACCTCGCATCCCACTGGGCCGTCACTGGAGTCGCAGACGCTCACCGCGGGTCCGCCCGACTCCGCGCCCATCTCGAACGCGAGGCGCTGGACGGCTACTTCGAGTCGGTGGGATCGTCGGCGGAGTTCGGACCGCTCGTGTCGGCCCGTGTGGTGAGAAGGCTTGCCGCCGCGCTCAAGATCCGAACCCGTGAACTGGTCGTGGTAACCGCCCGGGGAGCCGTAGCCGAGGACCTGCGGATCAACCGTATTCGCTGTGTCCTCACCTCGCACGCCGAGTTCGGCACGGTAGACAACGCCGTGGAGGCGATGCTCAGCGGCCGAGTCACCCCATGAAGACCTGGACCGTCATCAGGCCCAGGCGCCCCGACACCACCGCGATGCCCACCCGGCGGTAGCCGTCGCCGACGATGTTGGCGCGATGCCCGGGGCTGTCCATGAGTCCGTCGTGGACCTCCTGGGGTGTGGCGGCGAGGGCGAGGTTCTCCCCGGCCACCCGGTAGGTCAGACCCGCGGCGCGGAGCCTGTCGACCAAGCTGCCGGTCGTCGGTGACGTGTGGGAGAAGAAGCCGTTCAGATACATGTCGTAAGCGTGGCCCTCGGCGACCTCAGCGAGAGCGTCACTCCAGGCCAGTGGATCCAGACCCTCGTCAACTCGCGCTCGGTTGAGACGCTGATACACGTCATTGGCGGAGATGGGGTCGGGTGCCAGATCATCGGGATTCGCCGGCGGAATGTCGATCGTGTCGTCGGGCCCGATGATGACGCGCCGCTCCCCGAAGACATCCTGTAGGGACAGCAGGCTCAGCACGACGCGATCGCCAGCGAGTCGGGCGAACACCTTCTGCGGGGCACCATTCGGGTCGGTGAGCACCCGGGACATCGGCGACCCGCGCACCCACGCGTCAACGCGCTCGGGAAGCGGCATCACCGCAACGACGGTGAGGCACACGGTCAGCAGAAAGACCCCCCACAGCACGGCGATGGTCGAGCCACCCGCGGCATCCGCCGTCCCCAGCACCCCGACGCCGATCCTGCGGTCGACGGTTCTAGCGATGAGGACCAGACCGACGATCACTGCTGCGAACACAAGCACCCCGGCCACGAGGCGCCCGCCATCGGCGGACAGGCCCGACATCGCCGACACGACCCCCCCGATGATCGGCGCCAGCCGGAACGACAGGATGATGCCGAGCACGAGTCCGATGATGTCGACGAACTCGCGCACGAAGCCGCGGGTCCAGCCGCGAACCGCGAGCGCTCCGAGGAACACGATGAATAGGAGGTCGATGATCATGGGACGGGGCGGCCGGGCCGCGTCACGAGGCTACTGCTCGACCGCGGAAACGCTACGCAGGTGGCGGCCCGCCGCCGCGCTCTCCCTCGCTGATCTCGGGCGGTGGCTCGAACCCTCCTCCATCGCGACGAGGACGCGACAGGAATAGCTCGCCCGTCGGATTGTCGTCGATGAGCGCCTCGGCAGCCTCATCCCACGACTGTCCGAGCACCCGGGTCCGCCACAGATGACCGGCAATGATCTTGATCACGGCCATGGCGGGGACGGCGAGCAGGATGCCCCAGAAGCCGCCCAGGGAGGCACCGGCGACCAGGCCCAGGATGATCGTGGTCGGATGCAGCCGTACCGTGGCGCGCAGCACGGCAGGGCTCACGAAGTTGTTGTCTATCTGCTGGACGATGACGGCCACCAGGCCGGCCCAGAGGGCGGTTTGCGGATCCCGGGTTCCAATGGCGACGAGGACGCCCAGCGCCCCCCCGATCCACGGGCCGATGAGCGGCACGATGTTGAGGAAGCCGGAGATCATTCCGATCAACAGCCAGAAGGGGAGGCCAATGAGCCACAGCCCGAAGCTGGTGAGGGTGCCCACGATCAGTGCCACCAGGAGCTGGCCGCGCATGAAGCCCCCGACGGCGCGACCGAGCTGGCGGCCGACATGGCTCATCTCGGCGCGATGTCGTTCCGGGACGAGATCCATCATGTAGCCATGGGTGCGGGGAAGGTCGAGCAGGGCATAGAAGGCGACAACGGGTGCGAGGAACAGCAGGAACAGGGCCTCGAGGACGCCGAACGCAAAGTCCGTGATGCGATCGAACCGGTTCCCCAGAAAGCCACCGGCCCCTTCATCGGTGAGCTGTTCGTAGTCGGGAAGGCTGGCGTCAATTCCGACCCGTGCGATGAGCGACTCGAGTTCGTCGACGACATCGTCGTAGATCACTGGAAAGTCCCGAGCCATGTCACCCGCCTGTTCGCTGATGCCGGGGATGACGAGGAACCCGAGTGCGGTCAACAGCCCGGCGAGCACCAGATACGAAAGACAGGAGCCCATCCACCGGGCGACGCCACGCTCTGCGAGCGCGGTGACAAACGGATTGAGGACGTACACGATGGCGATGGCCAGCAGGACGGGCGGGATGATGATCCAGAACCGCAGGAGTATCCAGCCGATGAGCCCGAGCAGCAGGATCGTCCCCAGGAGACTCCAGGCAGCGATGCCGAGCCGCCTGAGCCCGTCGGTACGCCGCTCGGTCATCGCCCGACCGGGGTGCCGCCCCCCAGACGCCGTTTGGCACTGCGCTGACGGGCGTCGTCGCGGAATCGGCGAAGTCGGCAGACCGTCAGAGGATCGAGGGCCAGCGCCTCGGGATCGTCGATCAGTCGCCGGAGCACCTGGTAGTACCGCGTGGCGCTGACACCCACCGTGTCGCGGATGTTTCGATCCTTGGCACCGGAATGGAGCCACCACGACGCCTCGAACTCGAGTACGGCGCGATCGAGCTCAGACAACATGCGCGCAGCGTACGGCGGGTCACCGACACAAAGGTGGATTTCGCGCGATCAGATGGCAGAGGGCAGAAAGGTAGAAGGCAGAAGGGCGGAGGGCGGACGGCGCTCTACTCTGTCGCCTGTCCGCCGGGTTAGCTCAGTTGGTAGAGCACCTCTCTTGTAAAGAGGATGTCGCCGGTTCGATTCCGGCACCCGGCTCCAGGAACGCGATTCGCAATTCGCAATTCGCAATTCGCAATGGGCGAGCCGTTGATGACTCTCTCCCCCCGAAGGGGGGGTACCGACGGGAGCGAAGCGAGCGTCGGGGAGGGGGGAGGGCGAACGCTTGGTGGACCTCGCGACGCGTCAGGCCTCCCCCTCCGTCAGCGACTGCCGCCGCTGCCACCTCCCCCTACAGGGGAGGGGACCACGTCATGTCGGCTCTGGCTGTTGGCTGTTGGCTGTCAGCTGTGAGCTGTCGACTGCCTAACGCGCGCTACCTCATACACACCGAGCGCCGCGGCAACGGAGACGTTGAGGCTCTCCACCTCGCCCAGCAGAGGGATTGAGGCGACGACGTCGCACCGCTCACGAACCAACCGGCTGAGACCATCACCTTCGGCGCCGACCACGATCGCCACTGGCTCGGTGAGGAGTCCCAACCCGAACAGTGACGACCCGCCTTCAGCGTCGAGGCCCACCACCCATACCCCTTGCTTGCTGAGCGCGTCAATCGCCGCTGCCACCGAGGACACGGTGACCACTGCCAGCTGCTCCAGTGCTCCCGCAGCGGCCTTGAAGGCGGTGGCGCCCAGCGGAGCCGCCCGGCGCTCGGAGACCACGATTCCACCAAACCCGGCGGCCACGGCGGTCCGAGCGATCGCTCCCACGTTGCGAGGATCGACGACATGGTCGAGCACGATGAGCGCCGCCGGAGTCACCGACGCCACGGCATCGTCGAGGCTTCGCGGCACGAGCGGCCGACACCGCGCGATGACTCCCTGAGGCGCCGTGGTAACGGCACGCCGAGCGAGATCGTCGACGAACTCGACAGAAACGCCCGCGCCAGCGGCGTCGGCGAGCAGGTCCTCCAATGTCGACCGGGAAGCCGGATCCACCTCCAGTGCCAACACCCGACCCGCGGCCAGAGCGGCCGCGACGGCGTGAATCCCTTCGACCCTATCGCCGATGCCAGCTGGTGCCATCGGCGCCGTCCTCGAGCACGACCCCCAGTGCGAGCAGTCCGTCCCTGATCCGGTCGGCCCGTTCGAATTCACGCGCCGACCGTGCCTCCTCGCGGGTTCGAATCAGCGCGGCCACCATCTCCTCCGCAGATGCAGCCTCCAGCCCTTCGACGTCTCCCAACCGACTGAGGTCCCCGGCGAGATCATCGACATCACCCGCTGGCTCACCGAGGGCAAAAACCCCGACGATCTCGTCGTAAGCAGCGGCAAGGCTCCCGGCGTCCTCACCGGCATCGAGTGCCCGGTTGCCTGCCCTGACCGCATCGAAGAGGGCGGCGAGCGCCTCGGGAGTGGCGAAGTCGTCGTCCATGGCCGCCCGGAACCGATCCATCGTGGCGGAATCAGGCTCGGCCCTGGTGGCACCCGCCCGCCGTCGGAACGCCCACAGCCGGTCCAGGGACGCGGCGGCGTCCTCCACGAGCTCGTCGGCGAACTCGATCGGCTGGCGGTAATGGGCACGGAGATAGACAAGGCGCACGGCCTCGGGTCGGTGTCGATCGAGGAGGTCGAGCAGGCCCACGACGTTGCCCAGCGACTTCGACATCTTCTCCCCGCGCAGCGTGACCATCCCGTTGTGAAGCCAGTAGCGCGCGAACGGCGCCGACCCCTCGGCTGCCTCCGATTGGGCGATCTCGTTCTCGTGATGCGGGAACACCAGGTCGAGTCCCCCGCCGTGGATGTCGAAACCGAAACCGACCGATCCGGCGGCCATGGCGGAGCACTCGATGTGCCATCCTGGCCGACCCGGCCCCCAGGGCGACTCCCAGGTCGGCTCCCCCGGTTTGGCCGCCTTCCACAGAGCGAAGTCGAGCGGATCTCGCTTGTGTTCGCCCGGCTCGATACGAATGCCCGCCACCAGCTCGTCGATTCTGCGGCCGCTGAGCTTGCCGTACTCCTCGAAGGAACGCACCGAGAAGTACACGTCGCCGTCGGCTGCGTAGGCGTGGCCCCGTTCGATGATGCGCTCGATCAACTCGATCATGGCCGGGATGTGCTCCGTGGCGTACACCAGCGATGTCGGCTCGAGCACGCCGAGCCGGCGCGAGGCGTCCAGGAACTGCGCAGTCGAACGCTCCGCCAG